>JBDTYC010000133.1:0-4317 GCA_040005815.1 Chloroflexota bacterium | reverse complement strand
GCGATCTCCTCGGTGAGCTTGCCGGCCTCCTTCTTGGTGAGGCGTTCGAACTCGCCGGCGTCGCGTCGCGCCTCGAGCGCTTCGAGGCGCTGGATGCGTCGCTTGATGGTCGTGAAGTTGGTGAGCATCCCGCCAAGCCAGCGGTTGTTGACGTAGTGCTGTCCGCTGCGCTCCGCCTCGGTCGAGACGGTCTCCTGAGCCTGCTTCTTGGTGCCCACGAAGAGGATCGAGTCGCCGCGGCGAATCGTCTCGCGCACGAACTCGAGGGCAGCGTCCAGGCGAGTGACCGTCTGGGCCAGGTCGATGATGTGGATCCCGTTGCGCTCGCCGAAGATGAAGTCGCGCATCTTCGGATTCCACCGCCGGGTCTGGTGTCCGAAATGGACGCCAGCCTCCAGCAGCTGCTTCATGCTGATCGCAGCCAAGGGTGTTCCTCCGGTTCGTTCCTCCGCTCGCCTCAGCTCCCGAGGTCGACCCGTCCGTGACGGGCACCGTGGACCGCGGGATCGGCGGGCGTGTGTGATGGGTCGCTCGGTCGCACGCACTGAGCACGTGGCTGACCGCGCGGCAGTATAGCATCGGGCTGCCCGAACCTCTTTGACACGCTCGGGCGACCATCGCAAACGGTACCGAAGTACCCCAATTCCCATTCCTCTCGTACCTTGACCGGGTCGGGATGCCTGCGACGATGCGGCTGCCTGTTTCGTCGAGGAGTCGCAGTCAGTTGCCACATCAGAGCCTGCCCCTGGTCCGCATCGCCGCCCTGCTGGCGGTGCTGGCCGGCGGCGCGATCGCGGCGCCGGCCGCGGCGACGGACCGCGTGGTGGTCGTCCAGCCCGGCGATACGCTCAGCGCGATCGCGCTCAAGAATGGCGTCACCGTCGACCAGCTGCAGGCCCTCAACGGCATCGGTAACCCGAACCGCATCTTCGCCGGCCAGCGCCTGCGCCTGACGGGGCAGGCAGCTGTCGTGACGACGACAACGAGCACTCCGGCGCAGGTGGTTGTGCACGTCGTGGCCAGTGGCGAGACCCTGACCGGCATCGCCCGGCGCTATGGATCCACGATCGCGGCCCTTGCCAGGGCCAATGGGATCGCCAACCCGTCCTACCTGCGAACTGGGCAGCGGCTCACCATTCCAGGCGCCGCGGCATCAACTCCAGCAGAACCTCCGGAGGCCCGGCCGGCGAAAGCGCCCGCTCCGGTCGTCGCACCCACCATCCACGTCGTAGCCAGCGGTGAGAACCTGACCCGTATCGCGCGACGGTACGGATCCACTGTCGCGGCCATCGCCAAGGCCAACGGGATCGCGAACCCGTCGTACCTGCGCCCAGGAAAGCGGCTCACCATCCCAGGCGCCGCCACTTCGGCTCCTGCCACATCGGCCGGCAGGATGCCAGCCAGCATGTCGTCTTTGGTCGCCGCGAGAGGAGACATCGGCAACGTCATTCGCGCCGAGGCCGCGGCGCAGGGGGTCCCGGTCGCCTTCGCGCTCGCGGTGGCATGGCAAGAATCCGGCTGGCAGGTGGGGGTCATCAGCCGAGCCGGAGCCGTCGGGGTCATGCAGCTCACACCGCCGACCGCCGATTGGGTCGCGAGCACGATGCTCGGTCACGGCGTCGACCTCTACGACGCGCGCTCGAACGTCGAGGCCGGCATCACGCTGCTGCGCCACTACCTGGATCGCTATCACGGCGACCACTGGCTCGCGCTTGCCGCCTACTACCAGGGGCAGAGCGCGGCGGATCGATATGGCGTCTATCAGATCACGCGACCGTACATCGGCTCGATCACGGTGCTGGAGACGTTCTTCGCGAACTGAAGCTCATATGAGTCACCAGGCATCGATGCCAGGGTGATGGGTGAGCAGCCACTGACCGGCGCCAGCCGCGCGAACGGCCACCAAGTCGATGCGCAGCCCGTTCGGGCTCGCCATCTGTGCGTCGGCAACAAATCGGCCAAGCCCTGAGCGCAACCGCCTGAGCCGATGTCGGTCAAGGCTCTCCAGCGCAACGCCTGCCCGCCCAGTCTGGCGAAGCTTCACCTCGACAGCGACCAGGATCCGCGCAGGGTCATAGGCAACGATGTCGAGCTCACCTTCCGCGCAGCGCCAGCGACGCGCCACGACCCTCCAGCCGCGGGTGGTCAGCCACGTCGCGACTGCCGCTTCGGCTCGTTCCCCGAGCGCATGCCGCCGGTTCGGCACCTGGGTTCGCTCCTCGTTGGGAGGCGAGCAGCGATGGACTACTCCTCGGGGTCGAGCTCCTCCTCGGTGAAGACGGCGGCCTCCAGCAGGCTCTCGAGCGAGAGCTGCTCGCCGGCCAGCCACAGGCGAAGCGGTGCGAACGAGCGGCGATGCCATTCGCAGGGGCCTTCATTGATGAGCGCCTCGACGTGCCGCGGCGTGCCGTAGCCCTTGTTGCGGGCGAAGCCGTACGCGGGATAGCGGTCGTCGAACTCGGCGCAGATTCGATCGCGCGTCACCTTGGCGACGATGCTGGCTGCCGCGATCGAGGCGCTGATCGCGTCGCCGTCGATGATCGGGCGCTGCGGCAGGTCGACCTCCCGCAGGCTGAGGGCGTCGATCACGAGGTGGTCAGGTGCCGGGCTCAGGTGGCCAACCGCCTGGCGCATGGCGAGCTTGGTCGCCTGCAGGATGTTGATGCGGTCGATCACCTCGACCTCCATGCACCCGACTCCGACCCCATCAGCGCGATCCAGAATCAGCTCGTACAGCGCCTCGCGGCGGGACTGGGGCAGCACCTTGCTGTCGCGCAGTCCCTTGATCCGATGCCGTTCCGGGAGGATGACAGCTGCCGCCACGACCGGACCGGCCAGCGACCCGCGGCCGACCTCGTCGATCCCCGCGATCCGGACGAACCCGGCGAGGCGCAGCTCGCGTTCGTGCCGCATGTGAGCGTCGCGCGGGCGGGATGGGCGCCGCTTCGTGCGATGGCGCGGTGCGTCGAAGAGGCGGCCGGCCACCGGCTCAGCGGCCGGGTCGTCGCTCGCGCAGGGTGGCTGACTTCCCGACCCGATCGCGCAGGAAGTAGAGCTGCGCCCGTCGGGCGACCCCGTGACGCACGATCTCGATCTTCTCCACGCGCGGTGCGTGGACCATGAAGGTGCGCTCCACGCCGACTCCGGAGGCGATGCGACGCACCGTCATGCGCTGGTTCAGTCCGCCTCCCCGCAGTCGCATCACCGTCCCCTCGAAGATCTGGATTCGCTCGCGGCTCCCCTCGACCACCTTCACCGACACCTTGACGGTATCGCCGGGGGCGATGGTTGGGACGTCGCTGCGGAGCTGCTCGCGCTCGAGCTCCTTGATCGGATCCATCCTGGGGAGACCTCGTTATCGCGGCATTAGCCGCAGATTATCGGCTCAGTGGCGCGCCCGAAATGGCGCGAACGTGATGAACGCGACCGACACTCGGCCGCGACCGGCGGAGTATACCAGCGCCTCTCGGGGGGCGACAAGGCAGCTCAGGGCTTGGGGTCGGCGGCGTCTGCGAGGTGCTGCAGGTCCTCTCGATCCTGGTCCGTCAGGGGAGCCGACGCCAGCAGGTCGGGGCGCCTCGCCAGCGTGCGTCGCAGGGCCTCGACCCGTCGCCAGCGCGCAACCTCCCCGTGATGACCCGAGAGCAAGACCGGGGGCACCGTTGCCTCGCGAAACCGTTCCGGGCGGGTGTAGTGCGGCCCCTCGAGCAGGCCATCAGCGAATGAATCTGACTCGTGCGAATCGGCTTCGATCACGCCCGGCACCAGGCGGCCGACCGCATCGATGAGTACGAGGGCGGGCAGCTCGCCACCGGTCAGCACGTAGTCACCGATGCTCACCTCGCGATCCGCAAGCCCGCGGGCGCGCTCGTCGATCCCCTCGTATCGGCCGCAGACGAGGACCAGATGCCGTGCCGCAGCTAGCTCGCGCGCCATCGGATCGGTGAGCCGCTCGCCGGCGGGGTCGAGCAGGATCACCTGGCCGCCATCCGCGCGCAGCGGCTCGATGGCGGAGAAGAGCGGCTCGGGACGCATCACCATCCCCGCTCCCCCGCCGTAAGGGGCGTCATCGACGATGCGGTGGCGGCCCATCCCATGCTCGCGCAGATCGTGGAGCGCCACCGAGAGGATGCCGCGTTCGACAGCCCGGCCGATGACCGAGGTGCGCAGCGGTGCGTCGAACAGCTCGGGGAAGAGGGTGACCACGTCGAAGCGGAGGAGGGCACCTCCCGGGTCAGCCATCAGACGTCCTCCGCCTCGTAACGGATGACCATCCGCTGCGTTGCCAGGTCGATCGAGCGGACCACGTCGCGCAGG
>JBDTYC010000132.1:0-4400 GCA_040005815.1 Chloroflexota bacterium | reverse complement strand
CGTTCAGCTGGAGCAAGGCTCCGATGAAGTCCCGGTTCACATCCGCACCTCGCCCTTTCGGGCAGAAACAAAAACGTGGGACTGGCGAACCGACCCACGTTGCTGAGATCAGTATCGATTAGGTCCGCTCCGAGGGCCGCGAAACCGCCCGAAGTATAGCAGTCGAGGCGCCTCCCGCCAACCCCCGGGAAGGTCGCCGGAGGGCTAGCCGTCGATCAAATTCGCGACGTCGCGAATCGAGATGAGGATCACCAGGACGATCAGGACCATGAACCCGGTGAGGTACACCAGTGCCTCGCGTTCGGCGGGGAGCCGGCGGCGGCGTACCGCCTCGACAACCACCACCGCGATCCTGCCGCCATCGAGTGGCGGGAAGGGAAGGACATTGAGGACGGCCAGGTTGACCGACAGGATGCCTACGAAGATGAGCTGGCTGACGAGCGGGGCGCGGAGGACCCGGCCCGTTTCGGTCGCGATCCCGATCGGCCCCACCGCGGTGCCCGCGTCGGGCGCCAAGCCGAGCAGGCCGGCCACCGCCGAGGCCAGGCCACCGGGGATCTTGATCGCCAGGTCGCCGGCGGATGAGATCCCGGCCCACGCCGCCTCGGCGGGATTGCCGACGCTGGGCGGAACCTCGGCGAAGCGTTCCGGCTCATAGCTGAATCCGACCGCGCCCAGACCCTTCGCCTCTTCGGCGTCGCTTAGTGAGCGCGGCGTAACGGCAATCTCCCGCGCGTCGCCGGCGCGGCGCACAGTGAGCTCGACCAGGTGGCCTGCCCGAGACCGCACATAGGCGGTCAGGTCGCGCGAGACGTCGAAGGTCCGCCGGTCTGCGGCGAGGATCACGTCCCCCACCTCGAGCCCGGCGGTGACGGCGGGGCTGCCGGCCTGGATCTCGGTCACGGTCAACGGTCCGCGACCCTCGCTCCCCGGCAGGCTCAGCGCAACTGCGAAGAGGACTGCGGCGAGCAGGAAGTTCATCGCCACGCCAGCTACCAGGACGACAATCCGGACCCAGATCGGCTTGCGGTTAAAGGCCCCCGCCATCGCCTTGTCGACAGCTGCCTCCGAGAGGCCCCGCTTTCGCATCTTGTCGGCCTCGAGTTCGCCATCCTCGCCGAGCATCTTCACGAAGCCTCCAAGCGGGATCCAGTTCACCGAGTAGCGGGTGCCACGCCAGACGACGGAGCCGAGACGTGGTGGAAACCCGACCCCGAACTCCTGGACGGTGATTCCCGCACGCTTGGCCACGATGAAATGGCCGAGCTCGTGGACGAGCACGAGCACGACAAGCACCCCGATGAAGGCCAAGATGGTGCCGAGGACCTCCATCAGGCGGCGCCGCCCAGGCCGAGCTCCTGCGAGAGATCCGCGCGCACCTCGCCATCGAGGACGACGATCCCGTCCAGATCCGGCTCGGATTCATCGCCCCAGCGATCGACCGCGTCAGTGATCACGCCCGGGATCCGGGTGAAGCCGATGGTGCCGGCGAGGAAGGCTGCCACCGCCGCTTCATCGGCAGCATTGAGGATCGTGCCTCGGTTGCCGCCGGCCGCGGCCGCCGCGCGGACGGCGTCGTAAGCGGGATAGCTCCCGGCGTCGAGGGCCTCAAACTGGAGGGATCCCCAATCCTCGGGGCCGGCGTGACGAGCGGGCGAGGGGAGGCGCAGCGGATAGGTCAGCGCGTACTGGATCGGGAGGCGCATGTCCGGGAGCCCGAGTTGGGCCTTAAACGAGCCGTCGGTGAACTCGACGAGCGAGTGCACCACGCTCTGGGGGTGGATCACGGCCCGAATCCTATCGTACGGCAGGTGGTAGAGCCATCTGGCCTCGATCGCCTCGAAGGCCTTGTTGACGAGCGTGGCCGAGTCGATCGTGATCTTGGGGCCCATCTGCCAGGTCGGATGCGCGAGTGCCTGAGCACGGGTGACGTCCTCCAGCTCGCCGCTGGAGCGGCCACGAAACGGACCACCCGACGCGGTGAGGATCAGGCGCTCGACCTCCTCGAGGCGTTCCCCGGCGAGACACTGCCAGATCGCCGAATGCTCGGAGTCGATCGGCCGCAGACGTTCCACCGGATCGCCGCCGAGGTCCGCCAGCACTCGCGCGACGAGGTGGCCACCAGTGACCAGGGTCTCCTTGTTGGCGAGCGCCACCCGGCGGCCGCTGCGCAGCGCGGTCAGCACGGCGGCCAGGGCCGTCATGCCGGTGGTGGCGACCACCACGATCTCGGCGCCGTCAAGAGTCGCGAGCTCTTCGAGGCCACCATCTGCCCACCGCTCCCGGGCGAGATCCCGCGGGCGGGCATCGGCGCACCAGGCCCGTGCATGGGGCCATCTGGCGAGCTGCGCGGTGAATTCCTCCGTCGCGCGCCCAGCCGCCAGACCGACCAGTGAGAACGCCTCCGGGTGCGCGGCGATCACGTCGATCGCCTGCCGCCCGATCGACCCGGTCGATCCGAGCAGCACGACCGAGGTCACAGGCTGTAGCCGGGAATCAGCAGCGCATAGAAGACGAGCACCGGGGCGGCGAAGAGGAACGAGTCGATGCGGTCGAGCACGCCTCCGTGGCCCGGGACCAAAAAGCCCGATTCCTTGCGGCCCGCGGCGCGCTTGATCAAAGACTCCGCCAGGTCGCCGGCCTGCGCAGCAAGCCCGATGATCGGGCCGATCACCAGCGGCTGCCACGGCTCGAGCCCGATCAACCATGCACCGATCCCGGCAGCGACGGTACCGGCCAAGAGCCCGCCGACGAGGCCCTCCACCGTCTTCGAGGGGCTGATGTGGTCGATCAGCCGCCGTCGTCCGAGCCAGCGTCCGGTGAGATACGCACCCGAGTCGTATCCCCACACCACCAGCAGCAGGAGGAGCATCCATGCCGTCCCGGCGTGGACGTTCAGCGCGCCGATCGGCGTTGCGGCGGTGCCGCCGGCGGGGGCGAGGTGGGCGACGACCACGATGAACGGGGCCAGCAGCGCGACATAGGCGATGCCGAATGAGGTGACCGCCCACGTCAGGAATCCGTCGCGGGGCTCGGCGCGGGTGAACCCGGCCACTCCCAGCAGGACGACCGCCGCCGCGAAGATGACGGTTGGCAGGCCGGGCGGATCGGTGGCGCGCAGCAGGTCGGCCAAGGCGCCGCCCACCAACGCCTGGTTGGCGACAACCAGACCCGCTCCCGCAACAACGATCCCGACGCCGAGCGCCACGACCTGCGGCGGGGCAAACCCGCCGGCGTCGAGGAGCGAAATCAGCTCGACCATGGCGAGGAAGACGAGGAGGCCGACCAGCGACGAGACCCACGGCTCGCCCAGGAGCGCGACGGCGACGACGATCGGCGCCAGGATGCCGGCGCTGATCAGGCGGGTGGCGAGCATGGGCCCATCATGCGCCGTAGCGACGCTGGCGTCGGGCGAACTCCTCGATGGCGGCATCGAGGTCGGCCTCGACGAAGTCGGGCCACAGCGTGTCGGAGAAGACGAGCTCGGCATAGGCGCCCTGCCACAGCAGGAAGTTGCTGGTGCGCTGCTCGCCTCCGGTCCGGATGATCAGGTCCGGGTCTGGCTGACCGGCGGTGTACAGGTGCTCGTCGAAGCGCTCTTCGTCGATCTCGTGAGCGGGCACTCCGGCGACCACGAGGGCTCGGGCGGCGTCGATGATCTCGGCGCGCCCGGCATAGTTGAAGGCGATGTTGAGTGCCATCCTCTTGCCACCACGAGTCCGCTCCTCCGCTTCCCGGATGGAGCGGACGATGTCGGGCGGGGCCTCGTGCAGGCGGCCGATCACCCGGACGCGGATCCCCTCGGCAACCAGCTCATTGGTGTACTGGCGGACCGCGCCGTCGATCAGGCCGAGCAGTCCCGCGACCTCATCGTCCGGGCGCCGCCAGTTCTCGCGGCTGAAGACGTAGAGGGAGAAGACCTCGATCCCCTTGTCGGGCGCGACGCGGACGATGGGGCGGATTGCCTCGACCCCCTGGACGTGGCCGGCGATCGCCGGCAGGCCACGCGCGGCGGCCCAGCGGCGGTTGCCGTCCATGATGATCGCGACGTGCCGCGGATGCTCACGGAGAGGCAGCGCCTCAGACCTCCATGACTTCCGCTTCTTTGCGCGCGCTACGCGCGTCGACGGTCTCGACGAAGCGGTCCGTCATCCGCTGCAGCGCCTCGAGCTCGCGGCGCTCCTCGTCTTCCGACAGGCTCCCGTCACGCAGCGCCTTCTTCAGGTGGTCGGCCACCTCGCGGCGATGCACCCGCATCTCAACGCGCGCCTCCTCGGCCCGTTTGCGAACCTGTTTCACCATCTCGCGGCGCCGCTCCTCGGTAAGTGGCGGGACGTTGAGGCGAACCACGGTGCCGTCGACGTTCGGCGTGAGGCCGATCTCGCTCTTGATCAGCGCGC
>JBDTYC010000131.1:0-4492 GCA_040005815.1 Chloroflexota bacterium | reverse complement strand
AGCTGGCCGCCTCAGGCTGGCGGATCCTCGACGTGCGCGAGCAGGTCGAGTGGAATGAGGGCCACATCCCCGACGCCACGCTCCTGCCGCTCGCCGACCTGCCGTCGCGGATCGCCGAGGTTGCACCGGACCGCGACGCACCCCTGCTGGTCCACTGCGCCGTCGGAGCCCGATCGCTGCGTGCCTCCAACTGGCTGCTGCAGAACGGCTACACCAACGTCGCCAGTCTTCGCGCCTCCCTCCTCGACTGGCGCCGCCTGGGTGGAGCCTGGGAGGCCCCCGAGCAGCTCCTCACGCCGGCCCAGCAGCGTCGCTACAGCCGCCAGGTCCTGATCCCCGAGATCGGGCAGGCGGGGCAGCGCAAGCTCCTCGACGCAAAGGTGCTGCTGATCGGCGCCGGAGGGCTCGGCTCGCCGGCCGCGCTCTACCTGGCGGCGTCGGGAATCGGCACCATCGGCCTCGTCGACGACGACGTGGTCGACGAGAGCAACCTCCAGCGCCAGGTCCTGCACGCCTCCGACCGGGTCGGGATGCCGAAGACCGAGAGCGCGCGGATGACGCTCTCCGCCCTCAATCCGGAGACGAATGTCGTGGAGCATCGCCAGCGCCTCGACGCGGACAACGTCGAGCGGTTGATCGCCGATTACGACGTGATCGTGGACGGGACGGACAACTTCGACACCCGCTACCTGCTCAACGACGCGGCGGTCAAGCTCCGCAAGCCGGTGGTTCACGGGTCCATCTATCGCTGGGACGGCCAGGTCACGACATTCGTCCCCCTCGAGGGGCCGTGCTACCGCTGCATGTACCCGACCCAGCCCCCACCCGAGCTGGCCCCGGCCTGCGAGGTCGCTGGCGTCCTCGGCGTCCTGCCGGGGATCGCCGGGCTCCTCCAGGCCAACGAGGTCTTCAAGCTGGTGCTCGGCGTGGGGGAGACGCTCGCCGGCCGGCTGCTCATGTTCGACGCCATGTCGACCGAGTTCAGCGAGGTCAAGATCTGGCGCGACCCCGCCTGCCCCGCCTGCGGCGATGGCACGATCCAGTGAGCACGGTTCGCATTCCGCCGGTCCTGCGCGAGACGGTGGGCGGCAGCCGCACGCTGGCGGCGAGCGGCACGACGGTGGACGAGGTCCTCGCCGACCTCTTCGCCAACTATCCCGCCCTCCGCGATCGCGTCACCGCTGACGGGGAGCTTTCGCCGTTCGTCAACGTGTACGTCAATGATCGCGACGTCCGCTACCGCGACGGGATGGAGACGCCCGTGGGGCCGGACGACACCGTGATCCTCCTGCCGGCCATGGCTGGAGGCGCCGTCTAGCCCGATGCGCGACCTGCTCTCGACGATCGGCAACACGCCGATGGTAGAGCTGCCGCACCTTGCCCCTTCCCCGCGCATCCGCCTCTACGCCAAGCTGGAGAGCGCCAACCCGACCGGATCGGTCAAGGACCGGATCGCGCGCGTAATGCTCGTCGAGGCGCGGGCCTCCGGAGCGCTGCAGCCGGGCCAGACCATTCTCGAGCCGTCGTCGGGGAACACGGGAATCAGCCTCGCCTGGATCGGGCGGCTGATGGGTCATCCGGTTCGGATCGTGATGCCCGACAACACCACCGTCGAGCGGGAGCAGCTCCTGCGCCTGCATGGCGCCGAGATCGTCTTCTCGCCCGGCGCGGAGGGCTCGAACGGGGCGATCCGCCTCGCGCAGGAGCTGAACGCTGCCGATCCGTCCCTCTACATGCCGTACCAGTACGGCAACCCGGCCAACCCGCAGGCCCATGAGGAAGGGACCGGTCCGGAGATCCTGACCGCGGTCCCGGAGCTCGACCTCTTCGTTGCCGGACTCGGCACGGGTGGGACGCTGACCGGGGTCGGCCGCTTCCTGAAGCGCGAGCGACCCGGAGTGCGGGTGATTGCCGCGGAGCCGCTTCCCGGGGAGTTGGTGCAGGGGCTCCGATCGCTGGAGGAGGGATTCGTGCCGCCGGTGCTCGACTCATCGGTCCTGGACGACCGGTACCTGGTCGGCAATCGCGATGCCATGGTCGGCGTGCGGCGCCTCATGCGCGAGCAGGGGATCTTCGCCGGCCTCTCATCGGGCGCGGCTCTCCACGTGGCGCTGCGGGTCGCAGCTGAGATGGAGGGAGGCTCGATCGTCGTCCTCCTGGCCGACGGCGGCTGGAAGTACCTCTCCACCGGCATCTACGACCGCGACCCCGACGAGCTCGAGGACCAGCTGGAGCGTTCGCTGCTGTGGTGAGCGGACTCAACCTGCCTCGCGCGGTGGCGGACGAGGTGATGCGCCACGCACGTGCCGAGCTGCCGAACGAGGCATGCGGCCTCCTCTCCGGCTCGGTCGCCTCCGGTCTCGTAACTCGCTTCCATCCGGCCCGCAATCTCGAGGCATCGCCTCTCCGCTACAACGTGCACCCGGAGGACCTCGTCCGCATCACCTTCGCCATCGAGGACGCCGGGGAGGAGCTGGTCGCGATCTTCCACTCGCATACCCGGTCCCCGGCGGTGCCGTCGGCGACCGATCTGCGGACAGCCATGTACGAGGAACCGTTCTACCTGCTGGCCAGCCTTGCGGATCCCGATGCGCCCCCTGCCCGCGCGCTCCGCGCCTGGCGAATCGCCGGTGGAGAGACGATCGAGGTACCGCTCGGCATCGAATAGCGGCAGAATCGCCTTGATGGATACCTGCGCTTCGTGCGGTGCAGCCCTTCCGCCGACGGCAGCGTTCTGCCCGTCCTGCGCTGCGCCGGTCGAGGTCGACCGCGATCGAAGCGAGCGCAAGCTGGCGACGGTCATCTTCGCCGACCTGGTTGGCTCCACTGCGCTCGCCGGCTCGCAGGATGCGGAGCGCACGCGACGTGTCCTCGAGCGCTTCTATGACGCCATGGCCGCAGAGATCGACATCGCCGGCGGGACGGTCGAGAAATTCGCGGGGGACGCGGTCATGGCGGCCTTCGGCGCGCCTACGTCGCTCGAGGACCACGCAGAGCGGTCGCTGCATGCCGCGCTGGCCATGCAGCGACGCATGCGTGAGCTGTTCGGCGAGACGTTGTCGCTGCGGATCGGGGTCAACACCGGAGAGGTCGTGGTGGGCAGGCCGCGAGAGCGGAGTTCGTTCGTTACCGGCGACGCGGTGAACGTGGCCGCCCGCCTGGAACAGGCGGCGGAGCCTGGGGAAATTCTGGTCGGCGAACGGACCGTTGCGTCCGTGCGTGGCGCATTCGAGTTTGACGAGCCGCGAGCGGTTCAAGCCAAGGGCAAGCCCGATGGCGTCGTCTGCCGTCGTCTCCTGCGGGCGCTTTCGCTGATGCGTCCCCGGGGCGTGCTTGGCCTGCAGCGCTCGTTCGTGGGCCGGGATGACGAGATGCGGATCCTCGAGCTCGAGTTCGATGCAGTGGAGGCAGCGCGAACACCGCGCCTGGTCACCATCCTGGGGGACGCAGGGGTGGGGAAATCAACGATCGTGCGCGAGTTCTGGGAACGCCTCGGCGCTCGCCAGCCGGAACCGCTGCGGCGCACGGGACGATGCCTCGCCTACGGCCAGGGCATCACCTATTGGCCGTTGGCGGAGGTCCTCAAGGAACACCTCGGAATCATGGAGAACGATCCACCCTCGACCGTGCTTGACCGGCTCGGACCGCGGCAGATTCTCGGTCTGACGCTCGGCCTCGACGTGGCACATGGCCTCCATCCGCTCGCCGCGCGCGATCAGTTCCAGGATGCGTGGGTCGAGTTCGTCGAAGAGATTGCCTCGGAGCGGACCGTGGTGATGCTCATCGAGGACGTCCACTGGGCTGAAGACCTGCTGCTGGATCTCCTGGAGCGCCTCGTCGGCCACGCCCGCGCACCGCTGCTCCTGATCGCCACGGGTCGCCCTGAGCTGCTGGAACAGCGACCCCGCTGGGGCGCACATGCAGCCGGCGTGACCGTCACCCTTGAACCACTCGCATCGGACGATTCCAGGCGGATGATCACGGACCTGCTGGGCGGCACGTTGCCATCCGGGCTGGAGGCGGTCATTGAGCGTGCCGAGGGCAACCCATTCTTCGTAGAGGAGGTGCTGGGCACCCTCATCGACCGCAGCCTCCTGGAGCGGAGGAACGGGTCCTGGCACCTGGCGCAGCTTCCGGACGACTTCTACGTACCCGACACCGTGCAGGCGGTGGTCGCGGCCCGGATGGACCTCCTTGGAGCAGCCGAGAAGCAGGCGTTGCAGGCCGCCGCCGTGATCGGCCGCATCTTCTGGGCCAGGCCTGTGTACGAGCTGGTCGATGGCCAACCTGACCTGCGCATTCTGGAGGAACGCGACTTCATTCGACACCGTTTGGGCTCATCCATGGCCGGCGAGCGGGAGTACGCGATCAAGCACGCACTCACGCGAGAGGTCGCATACGACAGCCTCCCGCGATCCCGGCGGGCAGGGATGCACGCGCGATTCGCGCAGTGGGTCGAGGGACGGGCAGGGTCGCCTGATGAAGTGGCGCC
>JBDTYC010000130.1:0-4501 GCA_040005815.1 Chloroflexota bacterium | reverse complement strand
GAGCACGTCCTTGGTAAGGACGAGGTCTCCGGTTCGAGCCCGGACGTGGGCTCCATCCATCTCGGATAGGAGGTCGGATCGCGATGAACGTCGCACTGCCGTTGCTGTCATCGTTCTTCTCCTTCGTGTTCGCAGCGATGGTGGGGGATCAGTGGCTGCGCAGGCGGCAGCCCTACCAGCTGGTCTGGACCATCGGCCTGCTGTGGTACGGGATCAGTGCCGGTACCGAGTTCGTCGGCAGCGCCTTCGGCTGGAGCGAGCCGCTGTATCGCGCCTGGTACCTGATCGGCGCGTTCGGCGTGGCCGCATACCTAGGGCTGGGAACGGTGTTCCTGCTGAACCGGACGCGGTTCGGCTATTTCGTCGCATTCAGCCTCTTCGCCGGCGGCCTCTTCAGCATCCTGGCCGCGGCGGCGCGGGCCAAGGAGGGGGTGCCCGCGTCCGGCGGCGCCGTGATGGCCGTGGTTGCCTTTTCGACGGCGGGAGCCCTGGCACTCGCCATCGCCACTCGCTTCGACCGGCGGCTCGTCGCTCCGCTGGCGGCCGGTATCCTCGCCCTGGCCTCGGCGATCGTCGTGGTGCTGGTGCTTTCGGCACCCCTCCCGTCACCCGGATACGCCCTCGATCCCGTCACCGGCGTCCCGGTCGGGACGGCCTTCCCGAGTGACCTGCGAATCATGACGCCACCCTTCAATATCACCGGCGCCTTCGCCCTGGTCTTCGGTGCGGTCTACTCAGCCTTCATCTTCATGCCGAAGCGTCGGCTGCTGCGGATCGAAGGCGGTCCACCGGTGATCGGCGCGATCGGCCGGGCAGCCGCGGTGGTCGTCAACTTTTTCGCCTCGATCCCCGGGGCGATCCGAGCCTTCCGTGCGGGCACGCTGAACTCACGCGTCCCGGCGACGCTCCTGATCGCGCTCGGCGGATTCGTGCCGGGCGTTACGAGTGGCCTGAACCGCTTCGGCATCACCTGGAGCTTCTTCCTCGGCGAGCTGCTGGGAATCCTGTTCATCTTCATCGGGTTCCTGGTCAGCATCGAGGTCTTCAGCGACATCCGGCTGCCGTTCACTCGGATCGTGCTCGTGCGCCGTGGAGATTCGGAGCCGCCGGGGGCGGCCCCCGCCTGATCAACGCGCCGCGCGGGCGTCCTCGCCGAACTCCGCTTGCAGCCGCCCGATGTAGGCGTCGACGGAGCCGGGCGATGCCGCTCGCGTTGACATCGGCCTCGTGCCGAGCCTAGAATCAGCGCGCTTTCCCCCGGTGACCAGCCCTTCTTTGGCGTGGGCGGCGACGGGCGAGTGATGAGGACATCGCACCGTGGCCAAGGCCGAGAATCGACCCGTGATCTCGCTGGCGTGCACCACCTGCAAGGAGCGCACGTACAGCACCCGCAAGAACAAGCGTAACGACCCTGGCCGGATGGAGCTCAACAAGTTCTGCCCGCGTTGCCGGCAGCACACGCTGCACCGGGAGACGAAGTAGGCAGAACAACGTCGGTAGGGGTGTAGCTCAACTGGTAGAGCACTGGTCTCCAAAACCAGCGGTTGCAGGTTCGAGTCCTGTCGCCCCTGCCAGCTTCATCGGTCAATCGAGAATCATCAATAGGAGCGAGCTGAAGCCATCGTGTTCCGCGGCATTCTCCAGTACTTCACCGAGGCGTGGTCCGAGCTCAAGAAGGTCGCCTGGCCGACGCGCCAGACGGTGATCAACCTGACGCTGATCGTGCTCGCTGTCTCGATCGCGGTCGGGATCTACATCGCGGTGCTCGATGGCGCCTTTCACGCCCTCATCGACCAGGTGCTGTGATGAGCGACGAGCAGCTCACCGAGGAGATCACAGAGATCGCCGAGCCGGTCGCCGAGGCGGCCCCGGAGCCGGTCGCGGAGGCGGAGGCGCGCAACGAAGCCCGTCAGGCCGCCCGCCTCTCGCGCGAGGCGCCGCAGCCGGACGATCCCTATGCCGCCGAGCGCACCACCAAGCAGTGGTACGTGATCCACACCTATTCCGGCTACGAGAACAAGGTCAAGGCCAACCTCGAGCACCGCATCGAGTCGATGGGCGTGGAGGATCAGATCTTCCAGGTGCTGGTGCCGATGGAGGAGGAGATCGAGATCAAGAACGGCCAACGGCAGACCGTCAACAAGAAGGTCTTCCCTGGCTACGTTTTGGTCGAGATGGTCATGACCGATGAGTCCTGGTACGTCGTCCGCAACACGCCTGGCGTGACCAGCTTCGTGGGATCGGGCAACCGGCCCACGCCCTTGATGGAGGGTGAGGTCAAGAAGATCCTCAAGCAGATGGGGGTCGAGGCACCCAAGTTCAAGCTGCAGTTCACGAAGGGCCAGAGCGTCCGCGTCAAGGATGGCCCGTTCGCCGAGTTCATCGGCACCGTGGACGAGGTCAACCCGGAGCGGAACAAGGTCAAGGTGCTGGTCAGCATCTTCGGCCGCGAGACGCCGGTCGAGCTCGACTTCCTGCAGATCGACAAGCTCTAGCAAGAGGGAGGGGCGCAACCCGCCCCGCTGGGACCTCGGAGGAGACACATGGCAAAGAAGATCCGCGCGATGCTCAAGATTCAGGCTCCTGCCGGGCGCGCCACCGCGGCCGCCCCGGTCGGGCCGGCGCTCGGACAGCACGGCATCAACATCATGGAGTTCATCAAGGCCTTCAACGAGCGGACGGCCAGCCAGACCGGCTACGTGGTGCCGGCCGAGATCACCGTCTTCGAGGACCGCTCCTTCACCTTCGTCACCAAGGCTCCCCTGGCCGCCGCGCTCCTCAAGCGCGCCGCGGGGGTGGAGAGCGGGTCGGCAGAACCGAACCGCACCAAGGTCGGCAAGGTCTCGCAGCGTCAGCTCCGCGAAATCGCCGAGACCAAGATGGCCGACCTGAACGCCAACGACGTGGAGCACGCCATGAAGATCGTGGCGGGCACCGCGCGCAGCATGGGCATCGAGGTGACGGACTGATGGCTCACGGCAAGAAGTACCTCGAGGCGGCGAAGCTGATCGAGGCGGATCGCCGCTACCTCCTCTCGGAGGCCTGCGACCTGCTGCCGCGCGTCTCCTTCACAAAGTTCGACGCCACGGTCGAGGCGCACCTCCGGCTCGGGATCGACCCGCGCCATGCCGACCAGCTCGTGCGCGGGACGGTGGTCCTGCCACACGGCACCGGCCGCAGCACCCGAGTGATCGTCTTCGCCCAGGGCGAGAAGGCGCAGGAGGCCCTCCGCGCCGGCGCCGATGAGGTCGGTGGCGACGACCTCGTCAAGAAGATCGACGACGGCTGGTTCGACTTCGACGTGGCGATTGCCACGCCCGACATGATGGGGACCGTCGGCCGGCTGGGAAAGAAGCTTGGGCCGCGCGGCCTCATGCCGAACCCGAAGGCAGGCACCGTCACCTTCGACATCGAGCGGGCGGTCAGCGAGATCAAGTCCGGCCGCATCGAGTTCAAGGTCGACCGCGCCGGCATCGTCCATGCGCCGGTCGGCAAGGCCAGCTTCACGCCCGACCAGCTGTCGGCCAACATCGCAACCCTCGTGGACGCCGTGCAGCGGGCCAAGCCCAGCGGCGCCAAGGGCACCTACATGCGCACGCTGACGGTTGCCCCTACCATGGGCCCCGGATTGCGAATCGACATCCCGTCCGCGCTGGCGGCGGCCAGCGCCTAGGAGGTCAGCGACCAGACTCATCGGGACAGCCGAAGAGAAGCCACAGACAGCGTTGTGCACCGGGTGCAAGCCCCGGGCCAATCGCCGGCCGAAGAGAGCCGGCGGCACGCCGAGGCAATGAGACGACCGGAGACGGTCCTCGTGCCGATGCGTGCGCGAGGACCTTTTTGATGCCACGGAAGTTCGAGAGGACAACACCATGCCAACCGATGCGAAACGCCAGGCGATCGCCGAGCTGACGGAGCTGCTCCGCTCCAGCTCCGCGCTGGCCGTGGCCGATTACCGGGGCTTAAAGGTCTCCGAGATGCAGTCGGTCCGGAGGTCGCTGCGCGCCAGTGGCGTGCAGCTGCACGTCGCCAAGAATCGCCTGCTGAAGATCGCCGCCGAGGAGGCGGGCCGCCCCGAGCTGACGTCGCTGCTCGCCGGTCCCACCGCCGTGGCCACGGGTTCCGGCGACGAGACGGCCCTGGCGAAGGCGCTGCAGGAGGCCCTCCGGCCGTATTCCAAGGTGGTCGCCCTGCGGGGCGGCCTGTTGGGCGGGGTCGCGGTCGACGCCGCGATGTTCCAGCAGCTGGCAAACCTGCCGAGCCGCGATGTGCTGCTCAGCCGCGTGGCGGGTGCGATGGCCTCCCCGATCGCGGGGATGGCCGGGGTCCTGGCCGGCAATCTACGAAATCTCGTCGGCGTGCTCAGCGCAGTGGCCGACCAGAAGCGAGCAAGCGAGGGCGGCAGCGCCGCCTGACGAGGAAGGGAAGTACACGAGATGGCGACCAAGACGATGAGCAAGGACCAGATCCTGGAGGCGATCGACGGCATGACCGTCCTCGA
>JBDTYC010000129.1:0-4515 GCA_040005815.1 Chloroflexota bacterium | reverse complement strand
GAAGCGGCGGCACCTTGGAGTCGGGCTCGCGCCCGCCCACGTTGCGCGACAGCTGCGACGGGCGGTGGGCCTCGATGAGCGCGACGGGCTGCTGGTACGGGACGTCGAGGAGGATTCGCCGGCCGCCAAGGCGGGGATCGCCGAGGGCGACTTGATCGTGGCCGCCGCCGGCAAGCCCGTTGCGAGCGCGGACGACCTGTTCGAGGCGATGGGGTCAGTGGCCGCGGATGCCGCCTTGCCGCTCACCATCCTGCGTGGTGCGGAGGAGCGGACGGTTACCATCGCGACGTGACGCTCGACCTAGTCTGCCATCACCTGGATGGCATCCATCCGGTAGCTGCTCGCGGCCGCGGTTGCGAGGAATGCCTCGCCACTGGCGGCCCTTGGCTCCATCTGCGCCGATGCCTGCACTGCGGGCACGTCGGCTGCTGTGACCAGTCGCCCGGGCGCCATGCTTCAGGACATGCGCGCTCGGAGGGCCACCCCGTCGCCGAGTCGATGGAGCCGAACGAGGACTGGCGATGGTGCTTCGTCGACGAGGTCTACCTCGACGACTAGGCCCACGGAGCCGGCAGGGGCGGCAGGACCAGGTCCTCGGCGCCGATCCACATCGCAAGGTCATCGATCGCCGCCCGGACCGCGGGCCAGGCATCGGCCGGGGCTCCGGGCTCGGCGTAGACGGCATTAACGGTGAGCACCTTTCGCTTCCGGTCGAGCACTGGATCGATCCGCCCGATCAGCCGGTCGCCGTGGAGGATGGGGAGGACGTAGTAACCGTACTCGCGCTTGGCAGCCGGCTGGTAGATCTCGAGCCGATAGCGGAAGCCGAAGAGCGCGGCGGTCCGTGCTCGATCGTAGATCAGCTGGTCGAATGGGCAGAGGAGCGTGGTCCGCGGCCGCCACTCGTCCTCCAGGGCGGCGAGCAGGTCACGGTGGACCAGCCACTCGCCGGGGAGGCCGTCGATTGCCACGGGAACGGCGACGCCATCGGCCAGGAGGGATGCGAGCCCGACCGCCCGTGCCGGGAGCTCATAGTCGATGGCGGTGCCGAACGTCGGAGCCGCAAAGCCGCAGGCCCGGAGCTGGCGCTCCATGAGCTCGATGGCGACCACCTCGTCGGGAAGCGGGTCGACGCCTGGCAGCACCCGCTCGAAGAGGTCCCAGACGCGCTGGGATCCCTCGCGGCGGCTGATCGCGATCTCGCCCGCGTGCCACAGGATCTCAAGCATCCGGCCCAGGTTCTTGCCGTCGTTCCAGCCGCCGGTGTGCCAGGGAACGACGGCCCGGTCGTCAAGGTCGCGCGAGCGCAGCGGACCGCGCCCGCGCAGCTCGTCCAGCACGTATGCGCGGAATGAGGCGTTGTTCGCGAGCCACTCCTGGACGTAGCGACCGCGGGTGTAGAGGGAGCGCGGGTAGCGCAGCATGGCCGGCCGATGCAGCGGCAGGTCCGCCACCGGGATCAGGAAGGCGAGGAACTCGAACAGGTCGCGCGTCACCTCGAGCAGGACGCGGAGGCCGTCGACGTCGTACGCGCCGAGCCGACTCCAGAGCACCAGCCGCTCGGCGCGCGCCACGGTGGCGGTGGGGTCGACCTGCACATTGCCAAGCCGCTCCACCACGTCAAGCGGCGTCCTGGGGCGCTCCCCGGCAAGCAGCTGGCCAAGGATCGCCAGACGCCTCGCCTCGGTGAGCGTCAGCGTGCGCACGAAGGGCAGTGTGGCAGACTCCGCAGCATGATCAGCACGGTCCGCGTGGTCGGGACGGGTCGCGCCGGTGGCGCCATCGCGGCACGCCTGGCCGAGCGCGGGCTCCCGGTTCTCACCGGTCGCGAGGCGGTTGCCGATGCGGATCTCGTCCTCCTGGCGGTACCCGATGCGTCGATCGCCGAGGTGGCTCAGCAGGTCCCCATCGGCCCCTGGCTGGCGCACGTATCCGGCGCAACCTCGCTGGCGGCCCTTGAGCCCCACACCCGGCGCTTCAGCGTCCATCCGCTGCAAACCCTGACCCGCGACCGCGGCGCCGAGCAGCTCGACGGAGCCTGGGCGGCGGTCACCGCCGAGGGCGACGACGCGCGCGAGGCGGCACGCTGGCTGGCCGAGACGCTCGGCCTCCGGTCATTTGACCTGGCCGATGCAGACAAGCCGCTGTACCACGCGGGTGCGGCCATGGCCAGCAACTTCCTGGTGACCCTCCACGCGGCGGCGGCGCGGCTCCTCGAGGAGAGCCACGCACCGCCTGAGGCGCTGGTGCCGCTCATGACCCGTACGATCGAGAACGGCTTCGTCCTGACCGGGCCGATCGCCCGTGGCGACTGGTCGACGGTCGACGCACATCTCCACGCACTGGAGGAGCGGGCGCCGGACCTCGCGCCCCTCTACCGTGCGCTGGCGGAGGCGACGCGACCGTGAAGGTCGTCCGCACCGCGGCCGACCTCCGCGCGGCGCTCAACCCCGGACCGCGACACACGCCAAGCATCGGCCTGGTGCCGACCATGGGCGCCCTTCACGCTGGGCACCTGTCGCTCATCGCCGCAGCCCGCGCCGACTGCGAACAGGTGGTGCTGAGCCTGTTCGTGAATCCCGCCCAGTTTGGCCGCGGCGAGGACCTCGAGAAATACCCGCGCGACGAGGTCAGCGATATCGCGACCGCCGAGGCGGCGGGCGTCGACCTGCTCTTCGTGCCGAAGCCCGAGCAGATGTATCCCGATGGCTACGACACCTGGATCGATCCCGGGAAGGTCGCCACCTACCTGGAGGGGACCGCGCGGCCGGGGCATTTCCGCGGCGTGGCCACCATCTGCACGAAGCTCTTCCTGCTGGTGAAGCCGCAGCGGGCCTATTTCGGACGGAAGGACGCCCAGCAGGTGGCGGTCGTCAAGCAGCTGGTGCGGGACCTGGAGCTGCCGGTCGAGGTCGTGGCCTGCCTCACCGTGCGGGACGCCGATGGCCTGGCTCTCTCCAGCCGGAACGTCTTCCTCTCCCCGGAGGAGCGGAGGGCTGCCCTCGCCCTGCCGCGAGCGATGCAGGCGGGCCTCACGGCTCATCGGTCCGGGTCTGACGCGGTGCGCGCAGCGCGGAAGGTACTCGACGGAGAGCCCGGGCTGCGGGTTGATTACGTGGCGGAGGCCGACCTGGATGGCCCCACCCTGGCCGCGGCGGTGATGGTCGGATCGACTCGTCTGATAGACAATGTCGTCCTCGAGGCAGAGGCATAGCCGATGACCACCAGCCACACCAATGTCGGAGAGGCGCAGGTTCCCGCCAAGATGGCGATCACCGAGCTGGCCGTAATGAAGCGGCAGGGCACGAAGATCGCGATGGTGACCGCCTACGACGCCGCGGGTGGACGCCTGGCTGAGGCGGCCGGGATTGACGTGGTCCTGGTCGGCGACAGCGCCGCCATGGTCGTGCTGGGCCACGAGTCGACCGTCCCCGTGACGATGGACGAGATGATCTTCATGACGCGCGCCGTGGTGTCGGCGGTGCGACGGCCACTGGTCGTCGGGGACATGCCGTTCGGCTCGTACCAGGTCTCCGATTCGTCGGCGGTGCGCAACGCGGTCCGGTTCATCAAAGAAGGCCGAGCCGACACCGTGAAGCTCGAGGGCGCCGGACGGATGCTGCCCAGGGTGCGGGCCATCGTCGAGTCGGGGATCCCGGTGATGGGCCACCTTGGCCTCACTCCCCAATCCGCCACCGCCCTCGGTGGCTACAAGGCCCAGGGACGGACGGCGGAGCGCGCGCGCCGCATGCTCGACGACGCACTGGCGCTGCAGGAGGCCGGCTGCTACTCGCTGGTGCTCGAGGCGGTCCCGACCTCCGTGGCGCAGCGGATCACCGCCTCGCTCCAGATCCCGACCATCGGCATCGGCGCAGGTCCTGCGTGCGACGGCCAGGTGCTCGTCTACCACGACCTGCTCGGGCTGACCGAAGGGCACACCGCACGCTTCGTCAAGCGCTATGCCGACCTCGCCACCGTGATCCGCGAGGCGCTCGCCGCCTTCGCCGCCGACGTACGCTCGGGTGCCTACCCCGAGGAGCGCCACACGTATGGGATGCCGGCTGACGAGCAAGCCGCCTTCGAAGCCGATCTCCCCGAGAAGCTTTAGCCCAGCTCGTAGACCAGCTCGAGGCCGTCCACCTCGTCCCACTGCTCGCCGGTCTGGCGGAAGCCGAGTTTCAGGATGAGGTTCCGGGAGCGCTCGTTGTCCGCCGCCACCGCCGCCCGAAATTTGCGAATGGCATGCACCTCGATCGCCCACTCGATGGCGGCCTGCACCGCCTCGATCGCATAGCCATGCCCGCGTGCATCAGGGAGGAGCGTGTACCCGACCTCGACCCGGCCGTCGGCATCGGGTCCGGCGTGGAAGTTCAGGTAGCCGATCGCCGTCCGCGCATCGTTCTCACCACGGAGCAGGATCGGCCGGAGCAGCCATGGCCCGTCGGCGGCACGCACGCGCAGCTGTTCGGCGCGCAGTGCGGCGAGCCAACCGACCTCCACCAGCCAGGCATGCGG
>JBDTYC010000128.1:0-4696 GCA_040005815.1 Chloroflexota bacterium | reverse complement strand
GCAGGTTGAACGACTCGGTGTAGCTGCCGACGTCGGGTGAGCCCTTCAATCCGAACGTGAAGCGACCGACGCCATCCGGCAGGACGCTCGTGGGGTCGAGCAGCGTCGCCATCCAGCTGTACGGCCAGTCGACGGCCCGGAAGATCGACGCGTGTGACGCGGGATTCCATGTTGCAAGCCCAACCCGCCCGGTCGTGCCCGTGTTGCGCCAGGTCCTGCCACCGGTGTTTCGGAACTCGACCCAGTGGGTGATCGTCGCGCCGCGACGGATCACCTCCGTCCCGGCATTGCTCTCACGGACGTACGCCGCATCGAACGGGATGCGGCCCGGCCACGTCGTCCAGCGGCGTTCGGCGAGGGGATCCGCAGGCTTGAAGGCCTGGGCGCCAGAGTTCCAGACGAGGAGCTCGAAATGCAGATGGGCGCCGTGGCAATTGCCGCTGCACCCTGATCGCGCGATCCGCTGGCCGGCGACCACGTTGACGCTGACCCCGACCGCGATGCCCCCATCGGCTGCGCTGGCCAGGTGGTAGTAGAGGGTCTGCCGGCCGTCGGCGTGCTGGACCTTCACGAAGTTGCCGAAGGAGCCGAACTGGGTGGTGCCGAACCCACCCTCGACGTCCACCACCGTTCCGTCCTTCGCGGCGGCCACCTCGCTGCGCAGCGCCATCGGGTAGTCGAGCCCGGTGTGCTGGTCGTACACCCGGCCGTAATGGGTGAGCCCGTCGTTCCAGACCTGGCCGGTCCAGTCGAGCTGGCGATTCAGAGTTGCGTCGCGATCGACGCCGTAGCTCAGCGCGACCGATGGGTCATAGAACGGGAGGGTGTAGTCATCCGTGGCGAGTACGGCGCCCGCGGTCATGCCGACGGCAGTCAGCTGGAGGAGCACCGATGCCGCCACGCGGCAGACTGCCCGGCTCATGGCAGGCACCCTGCTGAGCCGGCGAAGCCCGCCAGCCCGTCCACTTCAGCAAGCTGCGAGCAGTCGAGGCTCAGCGCGACGCGGTGTGCTCCGCGCGAGACCAGGACCGACATGCCGTCCGCCGCGAAGCATGGCCGCGTTCCGGCGCCGAGACCGCGCGGCACTGATCCGGAGAGCTCGATCACGAAGATCCCCTCACCGGCGACCTCGAACGCGATGCGGCCATCTCCGGCAACTGTGACGTTGACCGCACCCGCGCCCAGGTCGGCCAGCCGTCGCTCGCTCTCCCCGCCGACACGGTCGACCACGGTGCCGGTGGGACGGTGTGCCACCACCGCTAGGTCGCCATCGTCCAGCGGGAAGGCTGCATAGACCAGCGCTTCGGCGGTGAGCACCGTGGCGAGCCCGGAGTCGGGCGCGATCCGCACCAGCGTTGAGCGGTAGGGCGCCTCGACCGAGGGCACCGCCAGCATCACCAGCGACCCGTCGGCGCCGATGAGCGGCGAGCCGAGGAATGGTCCCTCGGCGATCAGTTCGCGCCGGCCTGCCGCGGCATCGACGCGCCAGAGCGCGCCACTTCCATCGATCACGGCCAGCGACGACCCATCGACGGCGAAGGTGGCGGCAAGGAGACCTGGGAGCTCGACTCGCAGCTGCGAGCCGTCCGCGGCCGCTACGGTGAGCGTACCCGAGCGCTCACCAACCTGGTCGGCAAGTGCCACCACCCTGCCGTCGCTCGAGATCGCCAGGAGGGTCATTCCGTCGGTGGGCGGCTTGACCTCCACGAGGGTCGAGCCCCCGACTGACTGCCGATTCAGCCGGACGATGGATCCGGACCGCTCGGCATCGGCCGCACTGAGACGCGTTACGCCCGCTGGGAGGTCAGCCGAGGCAACGCCAACAGCAAACAGGACGAGGATGATCGGGAGGGTGACGAGCACGACGATGCGCGAATCGCCGGCCGACGGGCGGCGCGCGCTGAGGTGGGTGGACGCGGACATGGAGACCTCCGTAGCGTTGGGAACGACCGTGGAACGAAACGCTGCGGCGGCGACGGACCTCCATCTACATGACGACGATGCTGCGAGCCTAGGCGTGTCCCCTTACCGCAGACTTACCGGAAGATGACCTGCTGCCCACGGCTTCGAACCTGATGCTTCCCGTGTGGCTCGCGCTGGGCGGCGTCGTCCTGCTGGGTGCCGGACTCATCGCGATACGGCGATCGGGAGCGCGCACGGCAATGGGGAGGCGGCTGGCCGGCGCGCGCCAGGTCCGGGTCGGCCAGCTGCTCGACCTTGGGCCGGGCGATGCGCTCCCGGACCGGCCGCTCCGGGTCATCGGCCGGATCCGCTGCACGGAACCGATCGTCACTTCGCAGGACGATCGGCTCGTCGCCTTCCATCGCGACGTCGAGGTCGCGATCCCGGGCGGCCGTTGGAGGGGCATCGAACGGCTGCGGGAGACGCGCTCGTTCGAGCTGTGGGATCACGACGGATCGCTCCTGGTCGATCCCGCTGAAGCGGCCGAGCCACTGATCGTGCTTCCCCACGTCTGGGGAGGATCGGTCGACGCGCTCGACGAGACGTACGCCGCGGCGCTGGCCCGCCTGACGGCCGAGCAGGGTCCGCTGACTGAGGCCCGGGCTACCACGCGGATGGTGAGCGTTGTCGATCGGCTGCTCCTCCTGGCTCGCGTGACGCGCGGCCCCGACGGGCAGGTTGCCCTGGCTCCGCCACCGGGCGGCTACCTGTTGAGCTCGCTTGATCTCGACGACGCGATGCGGTTGCTTGGCGGGCGGCGTCCACGGCTCCTGCTGACCGGGGCGGCGGCGATTGGCGCCGCCATCGTGCTCCTCGCAGCTGCAGTCGCCCTGCTGGCTGGGTCCGTGCTCACGAGCTGACCGCCGTCGGCGGGTACGGGTCCGATGGGGTACGAACGGGGTATCGAGGTGGCGCCTACCCAGTTCTACCATCTGCTGCCCGGGACTTACCAAAAGTTCCAAATGGCTCGAGGCAGGAGCGGCGAGTGGCGCACGGGGCTCGTGAGCACAGCGAGGGCCGGGAGGCCCTGGTCAGCGTTGGCCAGGCTGCCGCCCTGCTCGGCGTGCACCCGAACACCGTTCGCTCATGGACGGACGCCGGCAGGCTTCCCGCGTACCGGATCAACGCCCGCGGAGACCGCCGCTATCGCAGTGGAGACGTCCAGCGACTGCTCGCGGAGGGCACCGCCGCAGAGGGCACCGCCACAGACGCAGCGCCGCCACCCGGGCGCCGCGTGGACGCCGAGCTCGCAGTCCTGGGTCGACTCACCACCGGACCTGGAGCCGCCTCCAACCCAACAGCTGTCTGCCGGACCGCCGTCGAGGCGCTGCGCTCGCACCTCCGCGTCGCACGAGCGGCCGCCTATCTCACCCGCGAGGGCGTGGAGGGGCACCTTCAGCTCGAGACGCATGCCGGATACCAGACCTCGCCGCCCGCCACCCTTGACCCCGGACACGCCGCCGATCCCAATGAGGAGGGCAGCTCGGTCGCCGACATCCTGATCGGACCGCTTCGTCGTCAGTTGACCCTGCGCGCCGGAGGCGAGATCGTGGGCGCCCTGGTGCTAGAGGACGATCCGGGTGGCCCGCTTGCGGGCGTCGCGCTCTCCTTCCTTCGCATGGTTGCCACGGCGGTGGCGGCCAACGTCATCACGGCCCGGGTGCTCGCTCGGGCCAAGCGCGAGGTGACCCGATCCCGTGCGCTCCGTCACGTGGCCCAGGAGCTCGCCGGGCAGCTCGACCTGAGCACGGTGCTGGACGACATCGTCGATCGCACGCGGACCCTCTTCGACGCCGACAAGGCAGGCCTATGGCTGGTGCTCGAGGGAGAGTTTCCGTTCCACGTCGCCGCTGTCCGAGGGCTGGGCGACTCGTTTGTGGCCACCACGCGGACCCTGACCTGGGACAGCCCCGCGGTGGGCGTACGGGCCACTCGCGAGCGCCGCAGCATCGTGGTGCGCAATGCGGACACCCGCGCCGGCGTGGGCGCGATGCAGCCGGTCTACGCGGGCGAGGGAATCAAGACCGCATGCCTCGTGCCGCTGGTCAGCCACGATCAGGCCCTGGGCGTCATCGGCCTCTACCACACCCGGGACCGCGAATGGCCGGACGACGAGATCGCCCTCGCCCAGTCGTTCGCAAACCAGGCGGCCGTGGCCATCAGCAACGCCCGCCTGTATCGCGCCGTTGCCGACCAGGCCGCGCGCATTCAGTCGATCCAGGACCTCTCTTCCCGGCTCAACCGGCTGACCGACGTGCAGGCCATCGCCGATGCGATCGTGGCCGAGGCGAGCTCGCTCGCGGCGTACCACGACATCCGCATCTACCTGGTGAACTGGGATGAGGGCTTCTGTGAGCCGATCGCGTACACCGACCGCCTGCTGGGCGAGGGCGACTTCCATGAGCGCCTCCGCGTTGCCATCGGCGAGGGCTCATTCACCGGCTGGGTCGCCGAGCACGGCGAACCCCTCCTGATCAACGACGCGCTGAATGACCTCCGAGGCCACACCATCGAAGGGACCGATGACATCGACGAGTCGATGCTCGTGGTGCCGATGCTCTTCGAGGGCCGAGCGGTGGGTGTCGTCGCGCTGTCGAAGCTCGGCCGCGACCAGTTCAGCAACGATGACTTGCAGACGATGGCGATCTTCGCCGGCTACGCGGCGCAGGCCATCGCCAGCGCATCGGCCTATGAGCGCATGGAGCTCCAGTCGACCGAGCTCGCCCGCCAGCTC
>JBDTYC010000127.1:0-4710 GCA_040005815.1 Chloroflexota bacterium | reverse complement strand
CGGCTACCACAACCGCGGCGACCCCTGGCGCGAAGAGCGCTACTCCGGCGACTGAGGTCCTCGACAGACCGATGCCCGAGCCCCTCGCCTGGCAGATCTCCACCGTCACCGCAATTCGCGTCGAGACGCCGGAGGTCAGCTCGTTCACGCTCGAGCTGCCCAGCTGGCGCCCTCATCGGGCCGGGCAGCATTACGACGTGCGCCTGACGGCGGAGGATGGCTACCGGGCGCAGCGCTCGTACTCCATCGCCTCGCCGCCATCGCGGACCGGCGAGGTGGACCTGACCATCGAGCGGATCGCCGACGGGGAGGTGTCGCCCTACTTCCATGACACCATCGTGGTGGGGGATCGGGTCGAGCTGCGCGGCCCCATCGGCGGCTACTTCGTCTGGGAGCCCGCGCTCGGTGGACCGCTGCTGCTCATCGCCGGCGGTTCCGGCGTGGTCCCGCTGATGGCCATGCTGCGTGAGCGCGCATCGGCCGATGCGCCGCCGCCGGCGGCCCTGCTGTACTCCTCCCGGACCTTCGACGATGTCATCTATCGCGAGGAGCTGGCCGCGCTGGCTGCCGCTGACGCCGGCCTGCGGGTCATCGAGACCCTCACCCGCTCGCAGCCGCCGGGCTGGACGGGATACGACCGACGCATCGATCGGGCGATGTTGAGCGAGGCCATTGCTGCGGCCGGGCCTTCGCCGCTGGTCTACATCTGCGGCCCGACGCTCCTGGTCGAGGCCGCCGCCAACGGGCTGGTGGAGCTGGGCGTGCCGCCGGCGCAGGTGCGCACCGAGCGCTTCGGACCGACGAGCTGAGAGGAGGCGGGCGATGGATGAGCCGATGATGCTGGACGCGAACGCGGTTGCGGGCGACCTCGCGGAGCTGTTCGGCTCCGACATGACCGTGACCATCCACCGATGCGTCCACTGCGGCAACGTCGGCCAGATGGGCACGCTGCTGGCCTGGACGCAGGGCCCCGGCATCACGCTGCGCTGCTGCATCTGCCGTGACGTGGTGGTGCGGATCGTCCGAACTCCGTCGCGCACGCTGATCGACGTCAGCGGCGCTGCCTACCTCGAGATTCGCACTGCCTGAGGCTCCCCGCCGGCGGCTTGATGTACCGCGCGGGCTGGCGGATACTCGGGGCCGGCCCGAGACGAGGAACGAAGTTGATCTGCCAGCACTGCGGGACGACGAATGAGCAGGGCAAGAAGTTCTGCGGCGAGTGCGGCAACGCCCTCTCGGCGATCTGCGCCGTATGCGGCGCGTCGAACACCCCGGGCAACAGGTTCTGCGGCGACTGCGGAGCGGCGCTGAACGTCCCCGCGACGGAGGAGGCACAGCGCGTCTCTGCGCTGGCACCCGTGTCCGGCGACCAGCCGACAGCCGAGCTCCGCCTCGTGTCCGTCCTCTTCGCAGACCTCGTTGGGTTCACAACGCTCTCGGAATCTCGGGATCCCGAGGAGGTGCGCGATCTCCTGAGCCGCTACTTCGCCACGGCGACCGAGATCCTGGGCACGTACGGAGGCACGATCGAGAAGTTCATCGGCGACGCGGTGATGGCGGTCTGGGGCACCCCCGTGGCGCACGAAGATGACGCTGAACGCGCGGTGCGTGCGGCCCTGGACCTCGTCGGGGCGGTCCACCGCATGGGGGAGGAGATCGGCGCCGAGCTCAGCCTGCGCGCGGGCGTGCTGACCGGGGAGGCCGCGGTCACCCTCGGCGCCACGAACCAGGGCATGGTGGCGGGCGACCTGGTCAACACCGCGTCCCGCCTGCAATCGGTGGCCGCTCCGGGAGCCGTTCTGGTGGGCGAGCGCACCTTCTCGGCGGCCAACGGGGCGATCGCATTCGAGCCGGCGGGCGAGCATGTGCTGAAGGGCAAGGAGACGCCGATCGTCGCGTATCGCGCGCTGCGCGTCGTGGCCAGGCGCGGCGGAGAGGGTCGAAGCGAACAGCTGGAAGCCCCGTTTGTCGGACGAGCCCCGGAGCTCCGCCTGCTCAAGGAATTCCACCTCGCGACGGCCGCGGAGCGCCGCCCACGGCTGCTCTCGATCATGGGCCAGGGCGGCGTGGGGAAGAGCAGGCTGGTGTGGGAGTTCCAGAAGTACATCGACGGTGTGACCGAGGTTGTCTACTGGCATCAGGGCCGCTCGCCGGCGTACGGCGAGGGGATCAGCTTCTGGGCACTGGCGGAGATGGTCCGCGGGCGCGCCGGGATCGCCGAGTCTGATGAGGGCACGGCTGCGCGCTCCAAGCTCACGGCGACGATCGCTGAATGGGTCGCCGATGAGGGTGAACGCCGCTGGCTCGAGCCCCGTCTTCTCCAGCTGCTCGGCCTTGACGCGGTGGAGAGCGGCGAGCGTCCGGAACGCGAGTCGCTGTTTGCCGCGTGGCGAGTCTTCTTCGAGCGCATCGCCGAGCGTGGCGTCGTGGTGATGGTCTTCGAGGACCTGCAGTGGGCCGATGATGGCCTGCTCGACTTCATCGACCACGTCCTCGATTGGTCGCGCGATCGTCCGATCTACCTCATCGCCCTTGCGCGCCCCGAGCTGCTGGACCGCCGCAGCGACTGGGGCGCCGGACGGCGCAACTTCACCTCGCTCGTGCTCGAGCCGCTCGACAACGCCACTATGCAGGAGCTGCTGGCCGGCCTCGTTCCCGGCCTGCCCACGACCGTCGTCGAACGCGTGCTCGAGCGCGCCGAGGGGATCCCCCTGTACGCCATCGAGACGGTCCGCATGCTGCTCAGCGAAGGGCTCGTGGCCCTTGGGGACGGAGTCTATCGGCCGGTCGGCGACCTCTCGGAGCTGTCGGTCCCGGCCTCGCTTCACGCGCTGATCGCGTCACGGCTCGACGCGCTGGCGCCGGAGGATCGGTCCCTCCTGCAGGCGGCATCAGTCATCGGCAAGACCTTCAGCGTGGATGCCGTGGCCGCGGTGGCGGGTGAGGCCGCCAGCGAGGTGGCGGGGCGGCTGCATGCGCTGGTGCGTCGCGAGATGCTGACCCTGGAGGCGGATCCGCGCTCGCCGGAGAAAGGGCAATACGGCTTCGTGCAGGGTCTGATCCGCGAGGTGGCGTATGGCACCCTCGCGCGGCGCGACCGCAAGCGGCTGCACGTCTCGGCCGCTCGCCATCTCGAGACGCTCGATGACGAGGGAATTGCCGGCGCGCTCGCGGAGCACTACCTGGCTGCCCACCGCGCGCATCCGGACGGGCCGGAAGGTGACGCGCTGGCCGCGCAGGCGCGTGTCGCGCTGAAGGCCGCGGCAGATCGGGCGCGCGCACTCGGATCCTTGGTCCAGGCACTGCATTTCCTCGAACAGGCCCTCGATGTGACCTCCGACCCCGAGGAAGAGCTAGGGCTCCGCAGGGCGGCCGGAAACGCAGGACTCGCCGCGGGGCTTATCGAAGAGCCTTCCCTCCACATGAGGAGGGCCCTCGAGCTCGCCCGCGGCGGCGGGGATCGCCAGGTCCTGCTCACGGCGATCGTTGACTACGCGTTTGCACGAAGCAGCGCCGGCCAGCTCGCCGAGTCCGCCGCCGCGCTCGAGCCCGCCCGCCAGGAGTTCGGCGACCTCGGCGAGACGGTGGAATTCGTGAGGCTCAACGCGGAGCTCGCCCGCACCTATCTCCTCCTGGGGCGCCCAGCTGATGCGGTGGCGATCACCGACGAGACCCTGCCGACCGCCGAGCGCCTGGACCTGCAGCGCGAGACACTCGATCTCCTGGTGACGCGAGGACCGGCGCTCGCAAGCTTGGGTCGCGTTCGGGAGGCGATCGTGACCCTGGTCGGCGCCGTGAGCTGCGCGGCGTCCAATGCCTGGCCCGGCCTGGAGCTCCGGGCGCGCGTCAATCTGAGCTACGCCGCCGCGGCCGATGATCCCCGGCTCGGGTACCAGGTGGCGCGGGAAGGTTTGGAGCTGGCCCGGCATCTCGGCTTGCGCGGTTACGGCTTCTACCTCCTGGGCAACGCGGCGGAATTCGCGGTGCAGATGGGCGACTGGGACTGGGCGCTCGCGCAGCTCGACGACGCGGTGGCGGCGATCCATACGGATTTCACCGCGCAGATGCGACGGGCTCAGATCCGAGGGCTCCGGGGGGTCGAGGTGGAGGAGGAGTTCGAGCGGGTGGCTGCCTTCTTTGTCGACTCGACCGAGGTGCAGGCTCCCGCCTCGCTCGATGAGGTGCGCGCCGAGGTCGCGCTGGCGCGAGGGGACTTTGCGGAGGCGCACCGGCTCGCCAAGCGGTCGTACACGCAGAATATCGCCCCCGACAGCACCGCCCCCCGTACAGCCGGGCGTACCGCCTGCTGGCTCGGAAAGGACGACGAGGCGCGCGAGGCGCTCGACCTGCTTGCTGGGCAACCCGGCCGCGTCAGCGCTGTGGTCAGGCGTGAGATCGAGGGCGCGCTCGCGGCGTTGGACGGGCGCCGTGCGGATTCTCTTGCAGCGTTCCTCGACGCCATCCGCCGCTGGCACGAGCTGGGCGCCGAGTTCGAGGCGGCCCTCTGCGCGCTCGACCTGGCGATCATGTTGGGCACCACGGCGCCTGAGACTCGCACGGCCGTCGAGGAGGCAGCTGCCCTCTTCTCGCGCCTCGGTGCCGAGCCCCTGATCGAGCGGCTGAACGAGGCGTCCAGCCCAACTCGGCCCTCGACGCCCGCGACGGCGCGGGTAGGAGAAGAGGCGCGCCTGCCGGCGAGCTAGCCGTGCG
>JBDTYC010000126.1:0-4771 GCA_040005815.1 Chloroflexota bacterium | reverse complement strand
TCGGCGGCCGCGCCGCCGGCCTCACTCACGCGGAGTGAGGTCCCCGCCGCCAAGACATGAGCATGGATCTCCCCCCGGTCCTCTGTTCCAGTTGCGGCACGCCCAACCAGGCGGGGCGCAAGTTCTGCGCGCAGTGCGGCGCGAACCTGGGCGTCGCCTGCCCGAGCTGCGGGTCTCGCAATCCCGCGTCGGACCGCTTCTGCGGCGAGTGCGGCGCGGGTCTGCAGGCCGGGGCCGGGGCCGCGGCCGGCGTCACCGCGGCCGCCGACTCCGGCGCCGAACGACGCCTCGTATCGGTGATGTTCGCCGACCTGGTCGGCTTCACAACGCTCGCCGAGGGGCGCGACGCGGAGGAGACGCGCGAACTGCTGACGGGCTACTTCGACCTGGCTCGGGGGGTGATCGAGCGGCATGGCGGGACGATCGAAAAGTTCATCGGCGATGCTGTGATGGCGGTCTGGGGAGCTCCCACCGCCCATGAAGACGACGCCGAGCGGGCGGTGCGAGCAGCCCTCGAGCTGGTCGCGGCCGTCCCCGCCCTGGGCGACGCGGAGCACCCGCTTCAGGCACGCGGAGGCGTGCTGACGGGCGAGGCTGCGGTAACGCTCGGTGCGACGAACCAGGGGATCGTGGCCGGCGACATGGTGAACACCGCCAGCCGGCTGCAATCAGCGGCGGCGCCAGGCGCCGTCCTGGTGGGCGAGGCCACGATGCGAGCCGCCTCGAACGCGATCTCGTTCGAGCCGGCCGGTGAGCATGCGCTCAAGGGCAAGGTTGCCCCCCTCCCCGCCTGGCGGGCCGTCACGGTCGTGGCGAGACGCGGCGGGTCCGGCCGCGCCGCAACGCTCGAGCCGCCGTTCGTGGGACGCGACGACGAGCTGCGTCTGCTCAAGGAGCTGTTCAACGCGACCGCCCGTGAGCAGAAGTCACGGCTCGTGACGGTGATCGGCCAAGCCGGAATCGGCAAGTCGCGGCTCGCATGGGAGTTCGAGAAGTACCTCGACGGCGTGGTCGACACCGCGTACTGGCACGAGGGCCGCAGCCCGTCGTACGGCGAGGGGATCAGCTACTGGGCGCTGGCCGAGATGGTCCGCCGCCGGGCGGGGATCGCGGAGGGTGACGACAACGCCACGATCCGCCGTCGCCTGGGCGCCACCCTCGACGAATTCATCCTCGACCCAGCTGAGCGGCGCTGGGTCGAGCCGCCGCTGCTCGGGCTGCTTGGCCTGGCGGAGCTCCCCACCGAGGCCCGCGAGGAGCTCTTCGCCGCCTGGCGCACCTTCTTCGAGCGGATGGCCGCGGTTGCGCCGGTGGTCATGGTCTTCTCCGACCTGCAATGGGCCGATCAGGGGCTGCTCGACTTCATGGAAGACCTTCTGCACTGGGTTCGTAATGCCCCCATCTTCGTCCTCGCCTCTGCGCGTCCCGATCTCATGGAGAAACGCTCGGGCTTTGGCGATCGCCTACGCAGCGTCACCCGCATCAGCCTCGAGCCGCTGAGCGACGAGCCGATGAGACAGCTGCTCGGTGGCCTCTTGCCTGGCCTCCCACCGAATGCATTGCGCTCCATGGTGCAGCGAGCCGAGGGGATCCCTCTGTACGCGGTCGAGACGGTACGCATGCTCCTCGACCGGGAGATGCTCGTCGCGACGGACAGCGGCTACGAGCTGACCGGCGACCTCGAGGGGCTGGGCGTGGCGGACACACTGCAGGCGCTCATCGCCTCGCGCCTCGACGCTAACCGGCCCGAGGATCGCGCCCTGCTGCTCGACGCATCGGTCCTGGGTCAGTCCTTCACGGTCGAGGCCCTGGCGGCCGTCGCCGGGGCGCAGCCCGCCGAGATGGCGGACCGCCTCGACCGGCTGGTCCGGCGTGAGCTGCTGGCGGTTGATGCGGATCCACGCTCCCCGGAGCGCGGCCAATACCTGTTCGTGCAGGCCTTGGTGCGCGAGGTCGCCTACCAGAACCTGGCCAAGGCCGATCGGCGGCAGCTCCACCTCGCCGCGGCGCGCTACTTCGAGGGACTCGGCAGCGACGAGCTGTCGGGCATCCTGGCCAGCCACTACCTCGCCGCCTACCAGGCTTCCCGCCCCGGCGAGGAGGCCGATGCGCTGGCTGCCCAGGCGCGAATCGCACTGCAGGCGGCAGCCGAGCGGGCCAGCGCGCTCCACTCGCCTCGGCAGGCGCTTGGGCACCTCGAGCAGGCGATGATCGTCACCAAGGACCCCGCAGAACAGGCGCTTCTCCATCTGCGTGCGACCGAGTTAGGAGACATGACGGCGCGCGACGTCGGGCTGGCGCACGCGGAGCAGGCTCGGGAGCTGTTCAAGGCTGTCGGGGACGTGCCTGGGACGCTTCGCGCAGCCACCTGGGTGGCCCGGCACCAGACATCGGCGAAGCGCGAGACGCAGGCGATCGAGACCTTCCAGACCGCGATCGCCGAAGCCGATGCCATTCAGGACTCCGGCGAGTACGGGGCAGCCCTCGCCGAGCTCTCCCGTCTCTACATGATGACCCAGCGCAACGAAGAGGCAGTGGCGACTGCTGATCGGGCGCTGGAGCTTGCCGGCAAGCATGCGCAGACGCGTGCGGTGGTGGAGGCGCTCATCAACAAGGGCACCGCCCTGGGGGTCTTGGGTCGGACTGTCGAGTCCGAGAGCGTCCTTCGGGGCGCCATTGCGGTGGCCGATCGGAACAACCTCACCAATTCCGCGCTCCGCGCGAGAAACAACCTGATGCCCGCGGTGATCGACAGCATTCCCGAGTCCGAGGAGCTGATGCGGGAGAGTTACGAGATGTCCGTTCGCCTGGGCGTGAGCCCGCTGCGCAGTCAATTCGCGGCGAGCCTGGTGGAAGTCGCCAATCACCTCGGGTCTGCCGATCGATGGCTCGAGGAGATGGTGGCGATCGAAGAGGCCGAGGACCTGTCGGCCTTCTTCCAGGGTGCCTTCGCCGCGACGCGCGCACTCCATGCCGCTCTCCTGGGCGATCAGGAGGAGGCCGGAGCTCAGCTTGCGCTCACCGAGAAGGCCGCAGCAACGCTGCAGAGCGGAATGGTGGATCTCGCGCTGCAGTTGCTGCGCGGCCAGCTCGCCTTCTTAAAGGGGGATTGGCAGACGGCGGCCAGGCTGACGCTCGCATCGACCGAGAACAGTAACTTCGTGCTGGAGGGCGCAATCTGGGCTGCCTATGCGTCGGTGGCCGGCGACCTGCGAGACGAGCTCCGCGCGGCGATCGCGGTCGACCAGCGTTCTCCCTACCGGGGACGCATTACGGGAGCGGTGACGGCGGCCGCAGAGGCGGGCCTCGCCGCACGTGAGGATCGCTGGCAGGAGGTCCACGCCGGCTACGAACGTGCGCTGAACGCCATTCGTGAGAGTGGCTACTTCATCTACGAGGCGATGACGGGCCTGGAGTGGGGGATGCTGGCAGGGTCGCGTGACCCCGAAGCGCTCGCCGCCGCGGAGGCCGGGGCCGCCTTCTTCGCGAATCGCGGCGCGTCTGTCGTGGTCGACCGGTACCGCGCGGCCTTCGTCCCGATCAGCGGCGAAGCGGCGTCAGCCCCCGTGGCCAACGATGTTCGGAGCGGCGTCCCGTCGGCGTGATTCAACGGGGTAGATCAAGGGCCCGGAGCGACTGAGCATCACCCCGGGCCACTGCGTTCCATTCGTGGGGCGCTAGGCGCGATCCGCGGTCGCGGCGTTCCCAAGCGGGCCTGCGGCCCGGCGGTGAATGCGATCCCGGATCCCGAGTCCCAGCAGCGCCACCGCGGTGAGGCCCGCCAATCCCAGCCCGATCGGCAGGATCGGCGAGATCGGGGGGACCGGCGGGGGAGTGATCGGCGTGGCCGATGGCGGCAGAGCCGGTGGCTTCGAGACCTGGATCGTGTCCAGGGACATCGAGCTCGCGGTGCCGTCGGGGGTCACCACATCGGCGACGACGGTCCAGCTCCCGCCGTTCGGAAGCAGCACCTCGGCGGTCCACAGCCCGGATCGGACCGATGCGGTGGCGGGCACCGTCACGACCGTTCCATCGGCGACGCGCGCAAAGGTGAGGACCACGTTGGTCGCCTCGTACGGCTGCTCACTCAGCGAGACGTCAATCGCGACCGTCTCGCGCGTGCCCGCCTGCAGCGTGCCTTCGCCGCCCCCGATATTCAGGCTGACGGCGACGCTCTTACAGAACTCGGGCGGGTTGGGCCCCTCGCACTTTGCGAAGGCGCTCCCCGCGGTTGCGGCAAGCAGGAGGCCGCTCCCGAGGAGGGGGATGAGGATGCGGCGAATCATCGGCGTGATCTCCATGCGGTGGCTGGTACCCCAACTACACCGATGCCTCCGCCCCGGTTCCCGGCTAGCCCTCCTCCAGCTCCTCGACCGGGGCGAAGCCGTGCCCGCCCATGACCCGCCACCCGATCCCGTCGTGCTCGAGGTGGAAGACCGCGGGATTCGGCATCGCCTGGTGGAATGCATGGCCCACCTCCGGCTCCAGCGTCTGGAGGACGAGCGAGATCAGGTTGCCGTGGCTGCCGACCAGCAGCCGCCCGCCGTTGGCGTGCCGCGCTCGGAGCAGGTCGAGCGCACGCAACCCCCGCAGCTGCGCCTCGCGGCTGGTTTCGCCGCCCGGCGCGGCGAAGTCCGGATCGGCCCAGGCACGGGCGAGCAGGTCAGCCCAGTCGTCCCGTTGCGTGACGGTCTGTCGTCGCTCGCGAAGGTCGTCCAGGAGCTGCACCTCCATCGAGCGCCGCGCGGCGGTGGGCGTCACCGTCTGCACT
>JBDTYC010000125.1:0-4784 GCA_040005815.1 Chloroflexota bacterium | reverse complement strand
CGCGAGACGGCCAGCAGCTGCCCGACCATCCGCCGCAGGCGGTCCGCCTGCTGCGCGATCGTCTCGAGGTCAGCGCGGGTGGTTTCGTCGATCCCTTCTGACTGTTGCAGCTCCGAGGCGACGGCGCGGATGCTGGTCAGCGGAGTCTGCAGGTCATGCGTGATCCCGCGCAGGAAGTCAGTCTGGACGGATGCCATCCGATTCAGCTCCTCGGTCTGGAGCCGCAGCCGGCTATACAGCATGGCGTGCTCGATCGCGATCGCAGCATGTTGACCGACGAGTCCGAACAGGTTCAGCTCAGCCGGCGAGGGATCCGGCCGCCCCTCCCACGGGGCGAGCAGGATGGCACGCAGCTCGTCGCCGGCGGCGACGTCGACGACGGTGAAGGCGCCCCACGGGCCCCCGACAAGGCGCGCGTCCCGCGATGCGGAGTCCGGTCCCTCCGCCGTGGCGGCCCAGCGGTGCACCTCATCGAGGGTCCCCGGCTGCGACTCGACGCCGGGACCGTAGACCCCTGGGTCGAGATCTCCGGTTTCAGGCACGCGCAGGATGGCAAGCAGCCAGGTTGGATCGCCCGTCACCTGTCGTGCGCCGGCGACCATCCCATGCGCCACCGCCATAGCATCCTCCGAAATCGGGGCTACGCGGATCAGATCAGCGAGGTCGGAGATCTGGCGGTTGCGGTCCTCGAGCGTCATCGCCAGGCGCCGCTGAGCCGATGAGAGCCCGTCGTCGGTGCTGGCCATGCCGCGTTCGGCCATCGCGGCAATGGTGCGCGCGTCGATCGCCATCGGGCGGGAGGCGGCCACCGCGATCAGCGCGACCCAGAGCAGCCCGCCGGTGCCGAGGATCACGACGGTGAGGAGGGTGCCCACGCGATCCATCCACGTCGGCACGGCCAGGCTGACCACGCCGAAGGCAATCAGCGGTGGCAGGGCGGTCGCGCTGAGCACGGCCAGGAGTCGCAGCAAGGGGCGCCCGATCCCCACGGCCTAGGTCGCCGCTGCGTGGTCGGCCGGGGTGGTCGAGACGAGCCGGTAGCCGACCCCGCGTTCGGTGAGCAGAAATCTCGGGCGATCCGGATCGACCTCGACCTTGCGTCGGAGGCGGCGGATCGTGACCCAGACGTAGGACGGGTCCGCGCCGTCGGACTCGGACCAGACCCGGTTGAGGATCGTGTCGGTCGCGACGGTGCGATCCATCTGGGCGATCATCACGTGGAGCAGCCTCACCTCGGTCGGTGTCAGCGGGAACGAGCCGGCGGCGCGCGTCACCCGGCGGCCGGTGAGGTCAATCTGGAGGTCTCCGCCATCGAGCACGACCTGCGACTGGCCGGTAGCCGACCGGCGGAGCACGCGCTGCACGCGCGCCACCAGCTCGTCGGGCTCGAAAGGCTTCGTGATGTAGTCCTCCGCGTAGTCCTCCAGCGCGCGCACCTTGGCTTCCGAGGCGTCGACCGCGGAGAGAACGATGATCGGCAGGTCCGCGATCCGCTTCACTCGCGCGCACAGTTCGAAGCCGTCCATGCCGGGCATCATCAGGTCGACGATCAGAAGCGACGGCCAGCGCTGCTCGAGCTGCTGAAGCGCCTGTGCGCCCGAGGCGGCCGTCAACACCTCGTAGCCCTCACGCGCCATGCGGCGCGCGAGGACGGCGAGCAGTGTGGGGTCGTCATCGACCAGCAGGAGGGCCGGCCGCAGCGCCGGCTGCATGTCAGATGCCGGGCCCTGACATGACCGTGATGATTGCCGGCCCCAGGATGACGATGAAGATCGTCGGGAAGATGCAGCCCACCATCGGGAACAGCATCTTGACCGGCGCCTTTGCGGCCATCTCCTCGGCGCGCTGGCGTCGTTCGACGCGCAGCTGCTGCGACTGGATCTGGAGGACCTTGGCGATAGGCACCCCGAGCTGCTCGGCCTGGATGATCGCGCCGATGAAGTTGCTGATCGGCTGCGCGTCGGCCCGGGCGACGACGTCGCGCAGCGCGTCGCGCCGGGTTCGGCCCATGCGGATCTCCGCCAGAGCCTGGCGGAATTCGTTCACCAGCGGCCCCTCCATCTTCTCCACCACTTTGGCGAGTGCCGCGTCGAAGCCGAGGCCCGCCTCCACCGAGATCGTCAGCAGGTCGAGCGCATCGGGCAGCTGGAGGACCATCGCGAATGATCGCTTCTTGGCCTTTCCGCCGAGCCAGAACTCGGGCGCCATGTAGCCGAGTCCCGCGCCGGCGATCCCGAAGAGGAACGCCAGGGGTGCCTTGCCGATGAGGAGCCCCAGGAATCCAAAGACCAATGCCAGGACGATCATCACCAGGATCTTGACGCCCATCCAGTCGGCCCCTCGCAGGCCGCCCGGGTAGCCGGCCCTCTCGAGCTTCGCGTCGGCACGGGCGATCAGCCCGCCGGAGTCGCCCCGGCTGGCAATGCGGGAGAGTCGCTGCACGAGCGGGCGCAGGACGCGCTCGGCGAGCGGCTGCTGCAGCTCCATCTCTTCCAGGCTCTTGGGCTGGACGATGAGCTGCTCCAGACGCTGCTGGACGACGTCCTTCCCTTGTCCGCCCGACAGGCCCCAAGTCAGGAGCAGCACGGCGAGGCCGGCCAGGCCGGCGATGATGAGGACGGTGGTGGGCATCTGTATCAGACCTTGATATCAACGATTCGACGGATGAAGAAGTAGCCGATCGCCATGCTGATCAGCCCGACGATCAGGAAGATGACGCCGGTCGGCAGGCCAAGGGTCACGGGCGGATTGCGGAAGAGGGCGGTGATATAGGTGGGGCTGACCAGGAAGAGGATCCCGGCCAGGCCGACGGGCAACAGGGTGATCACGTATCCGCTGTAACGCTGCATCGAGGTGAGGACCCTGATCTCACCGACGATCCGGATCCGCTCGCGAATGGTGAACGCGATCGAGTCGAGAACGGTGGCGAGGTTGCCACCGACCTGGCTCTGGATGTTGATGGCGGTGACCATCAGCTCGAGGTCCTCCGACTTCACCCGCCGCACGAGGTTGCCGAGCGCCGGCTGCAGCGCCACGCCCAGGCTCATCTCCCGCACCACCCGCTCGAACTCCTCGGAGATCGGCGGCTGCGCCTCACGCGTCACCAGCTCCACCCCCTGGAGGAAGGACGAGCCGGCGCGGAGCGAGTTGGCGAGCAGGGTGATCGTGTTCGGCAGCTGCTCGCTGAAGGCCGCCAGCCGCTTGCGCTGCCGAAAGCCGATGTACCAGCGGGGGAAGTACGCGCCGATGGCGAACACCGCGACGAGGGCAACCACGTTGTGGAAGCCCGGGATGATGAACCCGACGATGTACGCCGCGATAGCGAAGACGAACGGAGACGCCATCCAGGCGAAGAGGAACTCGGCCGGCCGCAGCTTCAGGTCCGCTCGGGCGATCTCGGTTGAGAGTCGCGTGGAGAGGTCCTGACCCTCGATGACCCGAGACAGGCCGGCGATCACGACGGAATCGCGGTCGTCTCCGGACGTGCCGTCGTCCGCGCCCCTTGCGCCCGCATACCGCTCGAGGCGCGAGGCGACGCCGCCAGACCCTCCGCTCATGGCAATGCCAACCGCGATCACGAAGACCGCGAGCGCAGTGAGACCGGCGATCAGGAAGGGAAGCATGCCCATCGACTCCTTAGAACGGCGAGCCGAAGACGTTCGGCGGCAGGTGAATCCCGGCCACTTCGAACTTCTCGACGAACTTGGGGCGAATCCCGGTGGGCCGCAGGCGGCCTTCGATCTTGCCCTCTACCACCGCGGTCTGCTCGAAGATGAAGATGTCCTGCATCACGATCACGTCGCCCTCCATCCCCTGGACCTCCGTGATGTTGACGATCTTGCGCGTCCCATCCTTGAGGCGGTTCTGGTGGACGATGAGGTCCACGGCGGAAGCGATCTGCTCGCGGATGGCCTTGAGCGGCAGGTCCATGCCCGCCATCAGCACCATCGTCTCGAGACGCGACAGCATGTCGCGCGGAGTGTTGGCGTGGCCGGTCGACATCGAGCCGTCGTGGCCGGTGTTCATGGCCTGGAGCATGTCCAGCGCCTCGCCCGAGCGGCATTCTCCGACCACGATGCGGTCGGGCCGCATGCGCAGCGCGTTGCGCACCAACTCACGAATCGGAATGGCGCCCTTTCCCTCGATGTTCGATGGGCGGGCCTCGAGCGTGATCACATGCTCCTGCCGGAGCTGCAGCTCGGCGGCGTCCTCGATGGTCACGATCCGCTCGTCGTCGGGAATGAACGAGGAGAGGATGTTGAGCATCGTGGTCTTGCCAGAACCCGTGCCGCCAGATACGAAGACGTTCAGGCGCGCCTTCACGCAGGCCTCCAGGAATTCGAACATGTCAGGGGTGGCGGTGCCGAAGCGGATCAGGTCCTCGACCGTGAACGGCGTTGCGGCGAACTTCCGGATGGTGAGAACCGGGCCAACCAGCGAGAGAGGCGGGATGATGGCGTTCACGCGAGAGCCATCGGCCAGGCGGGCGTCCACCATCGGGCTTGATTCGTCGATGCGACGGCCGATGGGGGCGATGATGCGCTGGATGATCTTCATCACGTGCTCGTCGTTCTGGAAGGTGACGTTGGTCATCTCCAGGCGTCCCTCACGCTCGATGTAGACCTGCTGCGGCCCGTTGACCATCACCTCAGTGATGGTCTCGTCGCGCAGGAGCGGCTCCAACGGCCCAAGGCCAAGGATCTCGTCAGTGATCTGCTCCAGCATTCGCACCCGCTCGGCGCGGGTGAGGGCCAGCCCCTCCTCGTCGGCGACCTTGCCGAAGA
>JBDTYC010000124.1:0-4837 GCA_040005815.1 Chloroflexota bacterium | reverse complement strand
GGACGAGGTAGGCCAGCAGCCTTCGGCGCTGACCGACGAGCTTGAGCAGCCCGCGGCGCGAATGGTTGTCGTTCTGGTAGGTGCGCAGATGCTCCGTTAGCGACTTGATGCGCTCGGTGAGGAGTGCGATCTGCACCTCGGGGGATCCGGTATCGCCATCGTGTGTGGCGTAGTCGTCCATGATCGCGCTCTTCGTGTCTCCAGCGAGCGGCACGTAATCCTCCACTTTTCTTTCCACTTTTCGCCGTGCATCGTACCAGACCGTTGCCCTCCACGCCGATCCGAGGCCCCTGACTCAGCCCATCCCGAGCACGGACCGCCCCACCTCGGCGTCGCGCCGCATCTGCACCACGAGCGCGTCGGCGTCCGCGAAACGCTGCTGGTCGCGCAGCCGCGCGACCAGCTCCACGCCCAGCAGAACTCCGTACAGGTCACCGTCGAAGTCGAGCAGGTGCACCTCCACGAGCACGGCCGCATCGTCGTGGAAGGTCGGCCTGGTGCCGATGCTGATCAGCGCCGGGTGACCCGCCGCCACCCCGCTCCCCGCCTCGGTCACACGACCGGCGTAGACACCGGGCAACGGCATCGCGGGCAGGTAGTCGAATCGCAGGTTGGCCGTGGGGAAGCCAAGCTCCCGACCTCGTCGGTCGCCGAGCACCACCGTCCCTTCGAGATACGGCACCACGCCGAGCTCCCGCGCTGCCTCGACGTTCCCCTCCGCGATCGCGGCCCGGATGCGGGTCGAGGAGACGGCGCTGCCGCCCAATTCGACCGGCTCGACCAGCCGGATTGCGAATCCCCGCTCCCCGCCCAGCTCCTGGATGCGAGCCGGCGTACCTCCCCGATCGCGCCCGAAGGCGCTCTGCACCGACATGGCCAGGCCACCGATCGCGATCGCCGGGCCGAGCGCCTCGAGGAAGGCTTCGGCAGGGAGGTCGCGCACACGCTCGTCGAAGCGCAACGGGATCGCGGCAGTCACGCCCATTGCCCCGATTCGCGTGAGATTCACCGCAAGTGGCGCCAGGCGTGCGATGCGATGCCCGGGACGCAGGACCTCCTCCGGCGGCGGATCGAAGACGAGCGCGACGCTCGGCATGCCCTGGTCGGCAGCGAGGTCGCGGGTCGCCGCCAGGATCGCGCAATGTCCGAGGTGAACGCCGTCGAAGACGCCCATCGTGAGCACCGCCGTCCCCATAGCCGGGAGCTCGACAAGGCCAACGGCTCGCCCGCCGGTGCTCATGCCGCCCCGTCCGGCTCGATCACGGTCCGTGGCTCAAGGAGACCGTCGCGCAGCATGCCAATCCCCAGCAACCCACGCTCGCTGAAGACCGCGTGCCGGCCACTGCCACCAGCTTCCCGCAGCAGGACGGCCGATCCGTGGACAAACCGCCCGGCAGCCTCCGCGTCCAGGCGCAGCTCCGGCAGGTGGAGCAGGGGTCCGGCGGGCAGGATCGCCTCCTCCAGGCGACCGGCAGCGGACAGCTCCTCGAGGCGAGCGGGGGCAATCGCGTCCGCGGCGTGGAGGCCGGCCGCTTCGGTGCGGCGCAGTGCGTGGAGGTGGCCCCCGCAACCGAGCCGATCCCCCAGGTCGCGGGCGATCGACCTGATATACGTGCCCGGCCCGCATCGGACGTCGCAGCGCAGGTCGAGCCAGCCGTCACCCGCCTCGGATCCAAGCAGGTCGATCTCTTCGACCGTCACGCTCCGCGCCGGAGCCTCGACCGGGGTCCCCGCGCGCGCAGCGCGATGCGCGACGACCCCGCCCGTCTTGCGTGCCGAGAAGGCCGGGGGACGCTGGTCCAAGATCCCCACGAAGCCGAGCAGCGCCTCGGTGGCTGCGGCGAGGTCCGGCGCCGGGCCCACGGCCTCCAGCGGACCCTGCGCGTCATCGGTCGCGGACCGGATACCGAGGCGAATTACGGCCTCGTAGCGCTTCGGCCCACCGGTCAGGTCGTCGCTGAATCGAGTGGCCGCACCCACCAGAATGGGGAGGACGCCCGAGGCGAGCGGGTCAAGGGTGCCAGCGTGCCCGATCCGGCGCATGCCGCTCAGGCGGCGGACGAGGTCGACCATGTCGTGCGAGGTCGGCCCGACCGGCTTGTCGAGGTTAACGACCCCGAGCATCGCCGCGCGTCAGCTCCAGCTCCGCCTCTGCCAAGACGGTCTCGCGGGCGGCCTCGAGCGGCGCAGCGAGCGTGCAGCCCGCGGCCCGCGCGTGGCCGCCTCCACCGAAGACGGAGGTGATGGCGACGGCGTCAGCGCGGGCGCTGGTGCGGACGCTCACCCGCGTCTCCTGCGGCCCGACCTCCTTGAAGAGGATCGTCACATCGGCGAGGCGAGTCGATCCGAGCAGGTCCACGAATCCCTCCGAGGCGGTCGGCCGTTCGCCGGTGCTGGCCAGCATCGCGGTCGTCATCGAGGCGAATACGATCCGAGCGTCGGCGCGCTGACCGATGCCGGCGAGCACCAAACCCCACAGGGCGAGGGTGCTGAAGGGCTTATCGGCGTACACGGCCCGATTGATGGCTGAAAGGGGTGCGCCAGCCTCCACCAGCTCCGCCGCGACGCGCAGGGTGCGAGCGGTGGCGTTGGGGTGGGCGAAGGTGTGGGTGTCCTGCACGATCCCCGCCAGCAGGACCGTCGCGATCTGTGCGTCCAACCGGACGCCGAGCTCCGGCAGGAGGAGCGTCACCAGCTCGCAGGTGGCGGCGGCCTGGGGATCGATCCAGACCGCCTCCCCGTAGCCGGGGTTGCTCACGTGATGGTCGATGTTCACGATCCGCGCGCGCGAGAACCAGCCGGCCTGCTCGGTCACGACGGCGCCAATCCGACTGAGCTCGCCGGCATCGACAACGACCGCCACGTCCGGCTCCAGGCCCGGACTGCGGCGCACCCGCTCGACTCCGGGCAGGAACGCCAGGAAGGGCGGCGGCGGGTCCACGCTGACCACCTCGGCCTGCTTCCCCAGCCGCTCGGCGGCCATGGCGATCGCGATCGCGGCCCCCAGCGTGTCGCCGTCGGGGTTCTCGTGGCAGAACGCCGAGATGCGCTCGGCGCCGCGGAGGACCTCTGCGACGTCAAGCATCAGTCCTCGCCCTCGTCAGGGGATTGCTCAGCCGCTCCCCCATTGAGTTCGGCGATGATCTGGAGCACGCGATCCCCGGATGCGATCGATTCGTCCTCGCGCATGCTCAGCTCAGGAACGTGGCGCAGCGAAAGCCGCTCGCCGAGCTTGCGACGCAGCCAGGGGGTCGCAACCTTGAGGGCCTGCATCGTCCGCTCGCGCTCCGCATCGGTCCCCAGCACGCTCACCCAGACCCGGGCGTGCCCGAGGTCGCGGGCCGTCTCGACCCGGATGATCGTGGCGAACCCGAGGCGCGGATCCTTCATCTCGCGCTGCAGCAGGTCCATCAGCTCCTGGCGGATCTGGCTGTCGAGCCGATCGGTCCGCTGACTCACGGGTGGCGGCAGGTCACGCCTGCTCGGCCACCATCTGGTAGCACTCCACCAGGTCGCCCTCGGCGATCTCGATGTTGCCGAGGCCGATCCCGCACTCGAAGCCCATCGCGACCTCACGCACGTCGTCCTTGAAGCGCTTGAGCGACTCGACGCGACCCTCAGCGACGACCTGCCCGGCCCGGAAGAGGCGGACCTGGCCGGCCCGCATGATGCGGCCGTCGACGACATACGAGCCGGCGATGAAACCAGCCTTCCCGGCCTTGATCACCATCCGGACCTCGGCGTGCCCCTCGATCTGCTCGACCTGCTTGGGAGTGAGCATGCCGCTCAGCGCCAGGCCGAGATCATCGGTCAGCTTGTAGATCACGTCGTACATGCGAACATCCACGCCCAGGGCGTCCATCGCTCGCTGCGCGCCCGGATCGAGCTTTGTGTTGAAGCCGATGACGACCGCCTCCGACGCGCTGGCCAGCTGCACATCGGACTCGTTGATGTCTCCGGCTCCCTCGCTCACGATATTGACCCGGACCTCGGCAGTGTTGAGGCGCTCGAGCGCATGGCGGATGGCGCCCAGCGAACCCTGCACGTCGGTCTTCAGCACGACCCGCAGCTCCTTGACCTCGGAGGCCTGGATCTGGGCGCTGATGTCCTCGAGGGTGAAGGCTGTCTTCCCATCGCCGGCGGTGGCTGCCTCCCCGATTGCCTCGGCCATTTCCCGTGCCGTCTTCTCGTCGGCGACCACCCGCAGGATGTCGCCCGCCTCGGGCAGGTCGGTGAGGCCGATGATCTCCACGGCGGTCGCAGGCTCCGCGCTCTTGACGCGCTTGCCAGCAGCGTTCTGCAGGGCGCGCACCCGTCCGAAAGTGCTGCCCACGGTCACCACCTCGCCGATCTTCAGCGTGCCGGTCTGGACCAGGACGGTGGCCACGTTCCCTCGGCCCTTGGCGACCTTCGACTCGATGATGGTGCCGATGGCGGGCCGGCTCGGGTTGGCCTTGAGGTCCTGCAGGTCCGCAACCAGGAGGATCATCTCCATCAGGTCGTCCAGGCCCGTCTTCTGCTTGGCGGAGACCGGCACTGCAATGACGTCGCCGCCGTACTCCTCGATCAGGACCTTATTGTCGGCAAGCTCCTGCTTCACCTTGTCGGGATTGGCGTCGGGCTTGTCGATCTTGTTGATGGCGACGATCATCGGCACGCGCGCGGCGCGGACGTGGTCGATCGCCTCCTTGGTCTGCGGCATGACGCCGTCGTCGGCGGCGACCACAATGATCGCGATGTCGGTCACCTGCGCGCCACGGGCACGCATGGCGGTGAACGCCTCGTGACCGGGCGTGTCCAGGAAGACGATCCGCTTGCCGTTGTGCTCGACCTCGGA
>JBDTYC010000123.1:0-4879 GCA_040005815.1 Chloroflexota bacterium | reverse complement strand
CGATCCAGCTCAGCTCACCGATGAGCAGGTGGTGGACCTCCATCGGCGTGGCCAGGATCGCCTCGTAGTTCCGGCGCCAGCTGATCTTGCCCATGATCGGGTAGGTCGATTCGAAGCTGGCGGTCTGCATGCAGCTGCTGGCCAGGATCCCGGGGCCAAGGAAGTCGAGGTACTCCACCCCACCCAGCATCGTGCTGCCGCCACGGGCCATGAGCTGGCTGAGGCCGATCCCCATCGCGGTCAGGTACAGCAGCGGGGTGAGGAACGAGCCGAAGAGGCTGCCGCGCCACGTGCGCCGATAGACGAGCAGGTTGCGCTGAAGCACCCGTGCCGCACCGGCGACGGCTCCGGCAACGGTCGGTGGGCGCAACTGGCGGCTGCCGGCGATGACCGCCATCACTCCACCAGCGAGCGGCCGGTCAGCCGCAGGAAGACGTCTTCGAGCGTCGCACGCCGCACGAGCGCGGAGTCGATGGGGATCTCGCGGCTGTGTACACCCTCCAGGGCGTGCTCGCCGTCATCGGCATACAGGAGGTAGCGGTCCGGCAGCTCCTCGATCCGCTCGGCGAGGCCGTCGAGGCGGCCGTCGAGTGAGTTGCGCACGCCGTCGGGGATGCGCAGCTCGAGCACCTCCTTCGTCGCGTACTTCTCGATCAGCTCTCTTGGTGTCCCGGCAGCGACAATCTCAGCCTTGTCCATCACCACCAGCCGATCGCAGAGCTGTTCGGCCTCGTCCATGTAGTGGGTGGTGATGATCAGGGTGGCGCCCCGCTGCTTAAGCCGGTAGAGGCGCTCCCACAGGAGGTGGCGCGCCTGGGGGTCGAGTCCCGTCGTCGGCTCGTCGAGGATGATCAGCTCCGGGTCGTTGATGAGCGCCCGGGCGATGGTGAGCCGGCGCTTCATTCCCCCGGAGAGCGGCTCCACCTGGTCGCCGGCGCGCTCCGAGAGCTGCATGAAGTCGAGCAGCTCGGCGGCGCGAGGGCGCGCCTCTGACATCGGCATGTCGAAGTAGCGCGCGTACATGAGCAGGTTCTCCTCGACGCTCAGCTCGGCGTCGAGGTTGTCGGTCTGCGGGACCACGCCGAGGCGCGCCTTGATCTGCGGCGCCTGGGTGCGCGGGTCCATGCCGATCACCGTCAGGTCGCCCTCGGTGACCGGCGAGGAGCACGCGATCATCCGCATCGCGCTGGTCTTGCCCGCGCCGTTCGGGCCGAGGAAGCCAAACGCCTCGGCGGTGCGCACGTCGAAGTCGACGGCGTTGACCGCGGTGAACGCGTCGAACCGCTTGGTCAGTCCGCGGGCATGGACAAGGATCTCGTCGGTCGGGGGCATGGGCGGCCATTTTAGCGGTGGGGCCGGGTGCTAGCCTCTCGGCCATGAGCGCCGAGGCGGGCCGATTCCTGCTGGACGGCCGTCGCCTGCCCTACGAACCCGGCGACACGGTGGCGGTCGCGATCCTCCGCGCCGGCGAGCATCCGAAGTACGGCGGCACGCTCTGCCTGGCGGGGGATTGCGGCAACTGCGTGGCGGAGGTCGAGGGAATCGCCTACGTGCGCACCTGCCAGACCCTTGCCAGCGACGGCCTCGACGTGGACCGGCACCCGGCCGACGGTGCGCCGGCCTGGCACGACCCGGAAGGGGAGCCGGCCGAGATCGAGGTTCGGCGGGAAGAGACCGACCTGGCGGTGATTGGCGCCGGGAGGAGCGGCACTGCCGCGGCCGCGGAGGCGAAGCGAGCGGGTCGTCAGGTCACGCAGCTCGATGCGGCCCAGGGGATCGAGGTCGTCGCGGTCTATGCGGGCCCGACCCTCATCGCACGCACGTCGGAGGGGATGCTGCACATCCGCGCGAAGGAGGTCGTGGTTGCCACCGGGGCGGCCGAGATCCAGCCCGTCTGTCCGGGCACCGGCCTCACCGGCCTGCTCACGGCGCGCGCCGCCACGAAGCTCCACGCGGCCGGCGTGGAGATGGCAGACGCGGTCGCGATCGGTCCGGCGCCCGAAGGGGTGCCCTGCAGCGCACTCACCGGAGAGCTGGTGCGCTTCGAGGGCGAGGGGCGAGTCTCGGCGGTCGTCACGCTTGCAGACGGCACCGAGCAGACGACCCGCTGCAGCACCGTCATCCTCAACCTCGGCCGCTCGCCACGTGACGTCCTCTCGCGGATGGCCGCCGACCTGCCGATCTCGGTGATCGGGTCGGCCGCCGAGGCGTTTCCGCTGCCGCCCGCACCGACCGCGGGGATCGTCTGCGCCTGCGTTGGAACCGGCGTCGACGACCTCCAGGGCGTCTGGGACCGCGGATTCAACGAGCTGGAGCTGGTCAAGCGCGCCAGCCTGGCCGGAACCGGCACCTGCCAGGGTGCCGCCTGTCTGCCGCACGTCCGAGCCTGGATCGCAGCCCGCACCAGTTCGGCGCCGGAGCCCTTCACCGCGCGTCCTGCATCGCGCCAGATCACCCTTGGCGAGGCCGGCGCCGACGTGTACCTGGACGCCTTCCGGCGCACGCCGCTGCATGCTGAGCACCTCGCCGCCGGGGCACAGATGGATCGGTTCGGCGGCTGGTGGCGGCCCTGGAACTACGGCGACCACCTGGCCGAGTACCGCGCCGTGCGCGAGGCGGTCTCGCTGGGCGACGTCAGCACCCTTGGCAAGTTCGTGATGGCCGGGCCCGATGCGGTCGAGTTCCTCCAACGCCTCTACCCGACCGATGTCTCGACCATCCGCGTCGGCCGCTCGCGGTACGCGCTTCTCCTCAACGAACGCGGCCATGTGATCGACGACGGGATGATCTGTCGAGAAGCCGACGACCGCTTCGTGTTGACCTTCACGACCGGTGGCGCCGGCAACGCCGAGATGTGGATGCGCGACTGGATGGAGACGTGGGGCCTCAACGTCCTCCTCCTCGACCGCACCATGAGCCTGGCAGCGATCAACGTCACCGGCCCCCGGGCCGCAGAGCTCCTGGGTCGCCTTGGCCTGACCGATCCGCCGAGGTTCCTGCAGCACGCGCACAGCGAGGTGGCCGGGCTGCCGGTCCACGTCATGCGCCTCTCGTTCACGGGGGAGGCCTCGTTCGAGCTCCACCACTCGGTTGAGCGCTCCCCCGAGCTGTGGCGCAGCCTGCTCATGCAGGGCGCGGAGCTGGGGATCAGGCCGCATGGCCTCCAGGCGCTGTTCGCGCTGCGGCTCGAGAAGGGCCACGTGATCATCGGCATGGACACCGAGCTGGACACGACCCCGCGCCGCCTTGGCATGGACTGGGCCGTGAACATGGAGAAGCCCTTCTTCATCGGCCGCGACGCGCTCGCCCGCACGGCGACCCTTCCGGATCAGCGACGTCTGGTCGGCCTCACGATGGCCGGCGCGGCGCCAACCGAAGGAACGCCGATCGCGTCGAGGGGCGCAGTTCTCGGTCACGTCACCTCGAGCTTTGCCTCGCCGACCCTTGGCCAGGCGGTGATGCTCGGCTGGCTGAAGCGCGGCCCGTTCCCCGAGCAGGTCGAGATCGAGGGCCGCATGGCTAATGTGACCACGCCACCCTTCTACGACCCGGAGGGCATCCGTGCGCGGGCCTGAGTCGCTGCCCGCGCTACGCGTGGTGGCCGCCGCCGAGGCGCTCGACGACTTCGTCCCGGTCGAGGGCCAACCGGTGCTCCGTCTTGCCGCCGATGACCTCCTCGTGATCGGGGCGGCGAGCGTCCAGGTCGCGGGGGAGCACATCGTGGTTGATGAGGCGGGGTTCGTCGGCTGGTGGCTGACCCCCGACGAGGTGACGACGAACGTTCTGCCGCACGTCGACTGGCCGCTGCCAGCGGAGCGGCCCGCGCTGGCCCAGGGGCTCATCGCCGGCGTGCCCGCCAAGCTGTGGCTGGCCGAGGATCGGGCGCTCCTGCTGTGCGCGGCCGCGTATGCCCATGAGCTCGAGGAGCGGCTCTAGATGAACGAGTTCGTCGAGACCCTGCTCGACCTCACCTGGCACGAGCCGAAGAAGACGTATGACGTGGTGATCATCGGCGCCGGCGGGCATGGCCTGGCGACGGCCTGGAACCTGGCGGTCAAGCACGGAATCACGAACGTGGCGGTGCTCGAATCCAGCTACATCGGCTCCGGAAACTCGGGGCGCAACACCACCATCATCCGGGCCAACTACGGCATCCCTGAATCCGTGCGGTTCTACCAGCGCAGCCTCGAGCTGTATCGGTCCCTGGAGGACGAGACCGGCTGCTCGATCATCCATTCGACCAAGGGCCTGCTCTGGATCGCGCACACGGAGTCCGGCATGCGCGCCGAACGCGCCCGTGCGCTCATGAACCAGGCGTGCGGTGCCGAGACGGTGATGATCACGCCGCAGGAGGCGCAGGAGCTGTGTCCCGAGCTGGATCTGAGCGGGGGCGGGCGCTATCCCGTGCTGGGCGCCTCCTATCACCCCGGCGGAGCGACCGCGCGTCACGACCGGGTGGTGTGGGCCTATGCCCAGGGTGCGATGCGGCTGGGCGTGCACGTCATTCCGCACAAACCTGTCACGGGGCTGCTGCGCGACGGCGGGCGCGTGGTAGGCGTCGAGACCCACTCCGGACCGATCTCGGCGGGGGTGGTCCTCAGCGCCGTCGGCGGGCGGGTGACGACGGTCGCGGCCATGGCCGATCTTCGGCTGCCGATCCGGACGCATCCCCTGCAGGCACTCGTCACGAACGCCTATGCGCAGGGCTTTGGGCCGATCGTCGCCTCATCGGAGCTCCTCTGCTATGTCTCGCAGACCGGCCGCGGCCAGATGCTGATGGGTGCCGAGTTCGACTCGCAGTCGTCGTACTCCATGGCCTCGTCATACGAGTTCCTCCAGACCGTGTCGACGAAGGTGACCCACCTCCTGCCGTTCCTCC
>JBDTYC010000122.1:0-4942 GCA_040005815.1 Chloroflexota bacterium | reverse complement strand
GAGCGCAATGGCGGGACCGATGAGCTGGTCCTGGTCGGGGTCCGCAGCCGCGGGGTGCCGCTGGCGCGGCGGCTGGCCGGGCTGATCGAGCAGCACGAGGGGGTAAGCCTGCCAGTCGGGGCGCTGGACATCAGCTTCTACCGCGACGACCTGACCAAGGTCGCCCACGCGCCGATCGTCAAGAAGACGCAGGCAATGCCCGAGATCGCCGGAAAGACGGTCGTGCTGGTCGATGACGTGCTCTACACCGGGCGAACGGTGCGGGCGGCGCTCGACGCCCTGACCGACCACGGACGGCCGCGAGCCGTACGGCTCGCGGTGATCATCGACCGTGGCCATCGGGAGCTGCCGATTCGCCCCGATCACGTCGGGAAGAACCTGCCCACCTCCCGCGAGGAGATCGTCCACGTGCGGGTGGTCGAGAACGACGGGAGCGACGAGGTCGTGCTCGAGCGGATGGGCGACTCAGCGGCCTAGGCGACCTCGCCCCGTTCCAGCGCCTCCCAGTACTCGCGCCAACCGCCGAACGACGTGATCTCGCGCTGGCCGACGGTGATCGCCTCGGGGAAGAGGATGCCGTCCACCCACCGCCCATCGGCCAGCTCCACTGGACCCTTGTAGAGTCCGGGCGGCTCGCCGGCCTCGACCTTGGCCCAGACCTCGTCCGGGAGCCAATAGATCTCACCGGGGATCGAGACTCCGCCCTGCTCGACGCGGTACATCCCCGGGTGCACGTCGCCGATCGAGAAGATCCGATAGTGCGGCGCGGTCCGGAACTCCCCCAGGAACTCAGCTCCCTCCAGGTTGGCGTGCAGCTTCAACCCTCGCATCAGGGTCCCGTTCACGAACAGCTCGACCGCCATATCCCCTCCTTGGGTCAAGGCTGCGACCGGGCCCTCCGAAGGACCCGGTCGCAGGTTCAACTGGAGACGCGATTACGCCGCGCGCTCCTCCTCGGTTGGCGGTGTGGTGACCGCCTTCATGAGGTCGGAGGCCCCGACTCCGCCTTCGCGATATGCGACCACCCAGATGACCACCGCGGCGAACAGGTAGCCGAGGTAGACCTCGTTGGGTGCCGAGAAGCTGATCCCGTCGGCGAAGCTGACGATCAGTCCGGCGGGATTGTGGATCAGGCCGACGGCCGCCAGGACCGCCGCCGCCACGCAGTAGAAGATGGCCCTTGAGTACTGCTTGTCGATCACGAAGACCGCGATCGCTCCCAGCATCAGGCCCGCCAGCACGGCGCCGGACCCGAGGATGCTCATCCCCGTGTACAGCACTCCGTTACCTGCCAGCTTGCCGATCATGTCCGGCGCGCTTGCACTGGTGCCCGCGGCGCCCAGGGCGCCGTCCACGTAGGTCTGCGCCCATTGCGCGATGTTCGGCACCAAGGCCAGTACGATCGCCGGCGCGTGTCGGGCAACGGAGGTCTGGAACGCCTGGGCACCGATCACGAGGCCGATGAACAGGAGGATCGGGAAGAGCGCCGCGTTCGGGATCGTGGCCAACAGGATGCCCACCGTGCCAGTGAGGCAGATCAGCGCGACAACCACGCCAGTTGCCAGCGAGTAGCCGATCCGGCCACCGACCGCCTTCCAACCAGGGTGTCCGATGTACACCGCGGGCGGGAATGGGCTGCCAAGGAAGGAGCCGATCACGGCCCCCAGGCCATCGGCAAACAGGATGGAGCGCAGGTTGTAATTGTCCCCGCCCGCCGAGGCGCTCTCGACGTTGTTCATCCCCTCGGTGAAGTTGTAGACGCCGAGCGGAATGGCGGTGGCAAGCAATGGGAAGGCGTCGGTCAGGTTGGCGAGCACCTCTGTTCCGAACTGGGGGAGGTGGATTCCGAAGGTCTTGAACGACGCGTCGATATTGGCCGGGTCGAGCCCCGTCCAGCCGAAGAAGAAGTACGAGGCCCAGCCCATGGCGGTGCCGACCACGATCGCGGCCAGCCCGCCCGGAATCCCGAGCGGCAGGCGCACGCCGGCAGTCCAGGAGAGCAGGATGATGGCGAAGGTGGCAAGCGAGATCCAGGCCGCCTCGAACATCCGGAATCCGGCAGCCATGCTGATGAAGGCGATCGAGATGCCGGCCAGGGTGCCCAGCATCGCCGCCCGCGGCGTGTACTTCCGAATGGTCGGGCCGACAAATGCCCCGATCAGCACGACGATGCCGATGAAGAAGGCCCACACCAGTCCGGTCGTGTATGCCTTCATGACGTCGCCGGTGTTCAACAGCACCGGCAGCATGATCACGAAGGTGACGAAGAAGTAGTGCGGCACGCTCGGCCCGTAGGGCATCGCCGCGACATCGTCGCGCCCTTCCTTCTGGGCCAGCCGATAGGCAAGGTACGCATACCAGAGGTTGCCCAGCGGCAAGGCGATGGCCAGTGCCGGCAAGATGCGGCCGTAGACGGTGTCCGCCGGAACCTGGATAACGAACAGCATCAGGCCCGACAGCACCAGCACGTTGAGCAGGACGTTCGTGCCGAGCCCGAAGAAGGCGTTCCAGTCGCCCGGAACCCACAGCTTCGGCTTGTACTCAGAGTTGCCTGTCATTGGTTCTCCTCTACCTCCCTCCCCCTTGACGGTCGACGGGTTGGCTTACGGCGGATGGCTGATGGCGGCTTCATGCATCGGTCGCTCTTCTGCTCAGGCCGATGCGCCGGCCATCGCCGGCGTGCCGAGGGCCGCGAGGAAGGACGTCGAGTCGCTCACCCAGCCGAAGATGCCGCCCTGGGCCTTGATCATCTCGAGCGCCACCCGCTGGAACTCGGGGAAGTAGGAAGCGGTGGCGTCCGACAGGACGCAGGCGTCGTAGCCGCGGTCGTTTGCCTCACGCACGCTGGTCTGCACGCAGACCTCGGTCGTGACGCCGCAGAAGATCAGCTTCTCAATCCCCTTCATCTTGAGGATCGTGTCCATGTCGGTGGCGTAGAAGGCGCCCTTGCCGGGCTTGTCGACAACCGGCTCACCCTCGATCGGGTAGACCTCTTCGACGATGTCGTGGCCGTGCGAGCCGCGAACGAGGAGGCGACCCATCGGTCCTTCGTCGCCGATGTGGATCGTCGGGTTGCCGCGCTCGTACTTGGCGCGCGGCAGGTCGGAAAGGTCCGCGCGGTGACCTTCCCGCGTGTGGATCACGAAGATGCCCGCCTCGCGGCAGGCATTCAGCACCTTCTCTGCGGCCGGAAGTGCGGCCAGCAGGAGCGAGGTGTCGTTGCCGAGTGACTCACCAAAGCCGCCGGGGTACACGAAGTCGCGCTGGAAGTCGATCATCACCAGCGCAGTCTTCCTGGGATCGAACTCGAAGTCGTATGGTTCCGCCTTCATGCTCAGCATGCCTTGACCTGGACCTCCTTCAACTGCCCGATGGACTGACGGAAGCGAGCGCCGGGTCCGCGACGATGCGTGTCCCCGATGTGCCCGCGAATGCCTGCTCCAGGTTGGCCGGCGAGGTGATCAGCACCTCGGACCCACCCCGCTCCAGGAACGTGATCGCCGCCTCGACCTTGGGGCCCATGCTCCCCTTGGGGAACTCGCCCTCGGCCAGGTAGCGGCGCGCCTCGGTGACGGAGAGCCGGTCCAGGAAGCGCTGGTCCGGCTGCCGAAAATGAATGGCCACCCGCTCGACCCCGGTCGAGAGGACGAGGAGTGGGATGCCGAGGCTGCTCGCCAGCAGCGCCGACGCGAGGTCCTTGTCGATCACCGCCTCGACGCCAGCGTATCCACCGTGGTCTGCCTCCACGACCGGGATCCCGCCACCACCGGCGGCAATCACCACGAAGCCGGACGAGACGAGCGTCTTGATCTGCTCCGTCTCCACGATCCGCAGCGGATGCGGCGAGGGGACGATGCGCCGGTACCCGCGGCCGGAGTCCTCGACCATCGCCCAGCCCTCGTCGCGACGCTTGGCGGCGGCCTCCTCGGCGCTGTAGGCCGGGCCGATCGGCTTGGTCGGGTCACCGAAGGCGGGGTCGCTGGGGTCGACGACCACATGGGTCAGGATGCAGGCCACCGTGTCGCTGAGGCCGCGCCGGCCGAGCTCGTTGAGAAGGGCATTGCCCAGGATGTGGCCGATCCCGCCCTGCGAGTCGGCGACGCTCATGTCGAGCGAGAGGCGCGGGATCCCCGACGACTCCCCGATCAGCTCGGAACGCAGCAGGATGAAGCCGACCTGCGGGCCATTGCCGTGGGTGACCACGACTCGCCAGCCATCCGCGACCAGCGCGGCGATGTGGCTTGCCGTCCCCGTGGCATTCGCGAACTGCTCGGCGATCGTGCCTTTCTGCCCATCCAGGATCAGGGCATTTCCACCGATGGCGATCACCGCGCTGCGCTCCATCAGGCAGTCGCCTTCAGTTGCGCGGCGAGGCCGCGGAGGGCGTCGGCGAAGCAGCTCAACGGCGCACGAGCGATCCCGGCGCCGATCTGTCCCACGCCGGGCAGCTTGTGCGCGATGCCGGTGTTGATCACCGGCTGGACGCCGCTCTCGACCACCCGCCGCGCGTCGATGCCCGTGGGCGAGCCGGCGAAGCCGAGCGGCGGGAGGGCGAAGGCCGGGTTGCGCTCGAGCGTGATCCGGTACATCTCACGGGTGTAGTTGAGGGCGTCGGCCGCGGACCCGCCCACGAAGCGCACGATCGCGGGGGCTGCCGCCATGGCGAAGCCGCCGATTCCGCAGGTCTCGGTGATGGCGCTGTCGCCGAGGTCCGGGTTCGCATCCTCCGGGCCGTAACCCGGGAAGTAGAGGCCGTCCGGGACCCCGACGGGGGCGGTGTACCACGCGTCGCCGGTGCCAGAGAGACGTACTCCGAAGTCGACTCCGTTGCGGCTCATGGCGGTGACCACGGTCGAGCCGGGCACCCCGTGCGCGGCATCCATGGTCGCCTTGCAGGCGGCCATCGACAGGTTGAGAAAGAAGTGGTCGTTGCCACGCAGGA
>JBDTYC010000121.1:0-5008 GCA_040005815.1 Chloroflexota bacterium | reverse complement strand
CTTCGATCTCCTGATCCAGAGTCAGGCGCCTTACCGCTTGGCCACACCCCAACAGTGCCGCCCGATGTTACCAGACCACCCTTCAGTGGCCGATCTCGCGGCCATAGGTCCGGGGGCCACTAGCCCGGACAGGCGGTGGCCGTCTGGAACCCGCTTGGGTAGGGTCGTTTGCATCCAGAAACCGCCCGCTTGGAGGCCGGTGGAGACCGATGACCACAGCAGTTGAACCCCGCGAATGGCGCCGATACGGCCTTGGTGGGCCGCCGGAGCCGTGGCAGCACGATGCTCAGCGCGACATCGATCGCCTGGCCACCTCGTACTACCTCGACGTGATGGAGCTGCGCACTCAGATCCTGGCCGCCCACCCCGACGAGGAGATCTGGCTGAAGGTCGAGGAGCTAAACGCGACTGCGACCCGCCACAAGCACGAGATCGACTACACCCTGCGCCACTGGGCGACTCCGGTCGAGCGCGCCCGCGTCGCCGATCGCCTTGGCGCGCTGATGCGCATCGCTCGCCGGCTGAACACGCTGGTCAACGGCCCGCAGTCACCCGTGAGCGGGCCCGAGCCCGGGGCCGCCTGATGCGGGCCGGCTCGCGCCGGCACCCTGAACCTCAGCCCCTCATGTGGTGTACTGCATTGGAAGCGCATCCGTGAGAGGGACCCCGCATCGTGCAATCGCTCCTCGCTGCGTGGCGGGTGAGCCTGCAGCGGACCCGCGCAGACTGGCCGATCGTGGCCGCCGCCTGGCTCATCGTGCTGCTCGCCGCCACCCTGCTGGCGGCCGGCCCGATCTACTCCAGCGCCGTCTCGCTCGCCGGCCTGCACAGGGTGCTCGACGACGCAAACGTCGCCGATGCCAACATCGAGGTCTCCGCTCGGATCGAGCCTGAGTCCGCGGCCGCGACCCTTGACAAGGTCGCCGCAGACCTGCAGCGGTCCTTTGCCGCGATCGGCGTCGAGGTCATCGAAAGCGCCGGATCCGATTCGTATGCGCTCCCCAACCAGGATCCGGTGCGCGACCTCACCACCCTGGGCTTCCTGCAGGGCGTCGAGGAGCACGCAATTCTCGAGTCCGGGTCCTGGACGGTCTCGAGCACCGACGACACGATTCAGCTTGCGATCCTGGACACGATCGCTGAGGACCTTTCATTGAAGGTCGGCGATCGCCTCTCGCTGACCAGCCGCCTGGACCCATCTCAATCGCTCAACGCCCAGGTGGTCGGGGTGTATCGGCCGAACGACCCCGGCGATCCCTACTGGTGGGCCGATCCGACCCTCCTCGAGGGGGTCATGGAGAGTGCCCAGTACCGGACCTTCGGGCCGATGCTCACCACCCGCGAGAACGTGCTGGGGCCGGCTGCAGGACGGACCGTCCCGTTGACGTGGCACGCCTTCCCACAGTTCGATCGGCTGACGATCGACCAGATCGGCCCGCTCCAGACCGATCTGGCAGGGCTGGCCGACACGCTGGCTGCATCGGTGCCTGACGGCTTCCCCGTCGTGCGCACGGACCTCGCCGAGATCCTGACGGCGTCAGAGCGGTCCCTGCTGGTCAGCCGGACCGGAATCCTGCTCCTGATGGCGCAGCTCGCCATCCTGGCGGGATACGCAATCGTGCTCACCGCCGCCCTGATCGTCGACCATCGTCGGGTCGACACAGCCTTGCTGCGATCGCGCGGCGCCGGACCGCTGCAGGTGGGCGGCCTGGCGCTGGCCGAGGGCCTCCTGCTTGCCCTGCCGGCGGGGATCGCTGGGCCGTGGCTGGCGGCGGCAGCGCTCAAGGTCCTCAACCTGGCAGGTCCGCTGGCCGGCATCGGGCTGCGGATCGAGCCGCACGTGACCGGGGACGCCTACGTGGCCGCCATCTCCGCCGCTGTCGCCTGTGCCGTGCTCCTTGTCCTCCCCGCCCTGATCGCCGCGCGATCGTTCGCTGCGGAGCAGGCGGGCCGTTCCCGGCATGAGACCCGCACGCTGGGACAGCGGCTGGGGCTGGATGTCGCCCTGCTGGCGATCACCGTGGTCGGCGTGTGGCAGCTGCGGCTGTATGGGGCGCCGCTGACCCGCACGGTGCACGGCGTCCTTGGCCTCGACCCGCTGCTCGTCGCGGCGCCGGCGATCGGCCTGCTCACTGGTGGGGTGGTCGCCCTCCGGCTCCTTCCCCTCCTGGCGCAGGCAGCGGAGGCGATCGTGGTGCGTGGGCGCGACCTGGTGGGATCACTCGGCGCACGTCAGCTGGCCCGCAGGCCGCTCCGCTACACGCGCGCCTCGCTGCTGCTCATGCTGGCGATGTCGATGGGCGTCTTCGCGGTCTCCTACGCCTCGACCTGGACGAATTCGCAGCGCGACCAGGCGCAGTTCCAGGTTGGCTCCGACCTGCGGCTCGCACCGGCCCGCGGGCCGGGCGCCTTGCCGGCCTGGGCGCTCTCGACCGCCTTCGCGTCGGTGGACGGCGTCCGCGAGTCGATGCCGGTCGAGCGCCAGCGGATCCAGGTTCGGCCCGGCGCCGACGCCGGGGAGCTGCTCGCGGTCGATGCGGACGTCGTCCCGCAGGTGGTGTCGCTTCGTGCGGATCTCAGCCGAAGCTCGCCTGGGGCCACTGTGGGGCCGCTCATCGACGAGCGGCCCGTAGCTGCCGCCGTCCCGGTGGACGGATCGCCCCAGCGACTGCTGGTCGGCGTGACAGTCGCGCTGGACCGGATCGGACAGGTCACCTTCGACCCCGAGACGGGACAGCCAAACGGCTTCGAGGAGAGCGACCCCGCCGCCCTGCCCGCAACCCCCGTGGCGCTGAACGTCTTCGTCCGAGACGCCCGCGGCCTGATCCACCGTTTCGCCGGGGAGCCGACTGCGCTGTCCGCCGACCCGCTGCTGATCGAGGTTCCGCTCGCCGCGGCAACAGCACAAGCCCGAGAAGCCGTCGCCTCGACGGAGGCGACGCTGAGCTACCCCATCGAGGTGATCGGCCTCGACCTGGTCATCAGCCTCCCCGGCGGGAATGAGGCGGTGGCCGGGACGATCGGCTTGGGGGGAATCTCGGCCAGCGACGATCCGACCGGTGACCTCTGGCGTCCGCTCTCGGTCGATGCCGCCGGGGAGTGGCGGATGGGCTGGTCCCAGGGTCCCGGCGCGGCGATCTCGATTGTCCCCGCGGAAGTCTTCGACGGCCGGTCGATGACCCTCTCGTCGGAGCGCGACTTCGGGTCGCTGCCTGGGGTCGATCAGTTCGGGCACGGCGTTACGGTGAGCCTTATCCCGAGCGGTCTCTTGGCCCTGGCCGCGTCCGATCTCGCGACCGTGGTCAACCAGGCGTTTCTGAACGAGACGTCGACGCATGTGGGCGACAGGGTCTCGCTCGACCTCGAGGGCGGGTCGCGCGACGCCCGCATCGTGGGGGCATTGAGCACCTTTCCAGCGACCGACCCGGGTCGGGCGCTGGCCATCGTCGACCTGGCCAGCCTCGACCTGTTCCGATTCCAGGCGGCGCACGCTACCCGGCAGCCGACGGAGTGGTGGATCCGGGCTGACGACGCCGCTGCCGCGATCGCGGTCGACCCGCCCTCGGCCGAGCCGTTCGCCCGGGCGACGGTCATCAGCCGTATCGAACGGACCGCCAGCCTCAGCGCGGACCCGCTGGCGCTCGGAATCATTGGCGCCCTCGCGCTCGGCTTCGTGGTGGCTGGCCTCTTCGCGGTCATCGGGCTCGCTGCCAGCGCCGCCGTCTCGGCCAGACAGCGACGGGGTGAGTTCGCCCTCCTGCGCGCGCTCGGCTTATCCGGCGGGCAGCTCTCCGGCTGGCTGTGGCTGGAGAACGCGAGCCTGGTCGTCGTCTCGCTGGTGGCAGGAACGGGGCTCGGGCTCCTGATCGGCTGGGTCGTCCTGCCCTACATCACCGTTACCCAGCAGGCGACGACCCCATTCCCACCGGTGCTCGTCGAGACGCCATGGGCCACGATCCTCGTCCTGGAGGCGGTCACGGCCGGCGCATTGGCGCTCACCGTGATCGGCCTTGCAGCCGTGCTGCGCCGGGCCGGCGTCGGCAGCGTCCTGCGCATGGGCGGAGACTGACGATGCGATCGGTATGGGCTGCCGGGTTCCTGCTGCGCCGCCTGCGAGCGGAGGTGGGCGTCGTGGCGCTGCTCGTCGCGTTGGTGGCCCTCACCAGCTTCCTCTTCGCCGGCGCGCCGCGCCTCTTCAACCTGGTCGCAGATGCCGCGCTGGTGGACCAGCTCCGCACAGCGGCCGTGACCGATCGGGACATCCAGCTCTCGAGCACCTCGGCGCCGCCAGGCGGGGACGATCCGCTGGCGGTGATCGATCAGCTCGGCGCGGAATATCAGGCCGCCTTCCCGCAGTCCATCGGGCCGTTGATCGGGGAGCGCCACTATTCCGTGACGTCGCCGCGCTTCGCGATCCCGGAGCCACCGAGCTACCCCACCTTCCTCACGTTGCGCTACCAGGACGGCCTGACCGACGCGATCCGGCTGGTGGCGGGGCGCCTCCCCGCACCCAACGGTGAGCCGCTGCCGATCGCCACCCTGAACTTCGGCGACGAGCCCCCGCCGCTCCCCGATACCCCGCCCCGCATCGAGATCGCCATCTCGGAGGCGACGGCCACGGAGATCGGGGCCGACATCGGAACGACGCTGAGGGCGACCCTCGACGGCACCGATCAGACGCTTCGTAACTTCGTCATTCGGCGCATCGACGCTGAATTCAGAGTGGTCGGCATCTTCGCGGTCGTCGATCCGAAGGCCAAGGTGTGGTTCGAGGACCGCCACCTGCAGCGGCCCGACATCGGCGGCAGCGATGAGAATCCAATCGCATACGCCACGGGGCTGGTCGCACCCGAGGCATTCCCCGACCTCGCCTCGTCGGGGCTCCCGTTCCAGCTGGCATGGCACTACTTCCTGGACCCCGCGCGAGTCGACGTTGGACAGCTGGAGGGCATCGTCCCGGACCTGCGACGGATCCAGTCGGTGAACGCCGATGCGACCTTCGGCGGGT
>JBDTYC010000120.1:0-5055 GCA_040005815.1 Chloroflexota bacterium | reverse complement strand
CGTCCTCCTGGCCAAGCTGGAGCCCGCGGACCCATTTCGCGCTCTTCCACAGGTACAGATGCGGGACCACGAGGCGCGCAGGCCCGCCATGCGCGGGCTCGAGCGGCTCTCCGTCGTACTGCCAGGCCACGAAGGCCTGGTTGTTGAGCAGGTCGGTCAGCGGCAGGTTGGTGGTGTAGCCGCCATACGAATGCGCCGTCACGAACTGCGCCCGTGGCTCTATCTCGGCTGCGCCGAGCAGGTCGTCGAGGCTGACACCATGCCAGCGGGTGTCCAGCTTGGTCCACTTGGTGACGCAGCTGATGTCGACCAGCCAGTCGCGCGACGGTAGCGCGGTGAACTCCTGCCAGCTCCATCGGACTGGCGCCTTCACCAGGCCGGTAATGCTGAACTCCCAGCTGTCGAGCGGCACCTGGGGTGTCGGGCCGGCGGAGAGGACGGGGAACCCCTCGGTCAGGTATTGGCCCGGCGGCACGCGGCCGGCCTGGTCACCGGTGTCACGGGCCCGTCCGGCGAACCCACGCGATACGAATTGGTCGGTCATATCCGCGAGCAGGATATCCGGCTAGCATGGGCCGATGAAGGGCGATCGGGTCGAAGCGGTCGTGGACACCGGCCAGGGGACGCAGACCTTCGAGATCGAGGCCACGCGGGCCGGCCGCCGGATCGAAGTCACCACCAGCCGGGGTGTGGTTGAGGTCAGCGAGGTGACCCGCGGCGGCACCCCCGTCCGCACTGGCCGTTTCATGTCCAGCCGGCTGATCGCGCTGGTAGAGCACCCCGCCCATGAGGGGCGTGAGTCGAAGGTGGAGGTGCAGACTCGCCGACGCATCACCAAGGCGGGCGACGGGCTCTAGGCCTCGTGCTTGCTTATTCGGCACGATGTGGTACGGTGGCTGGACATCGCCCCGAACGCGGGGCACATAAGACCCGCGGCATCGACGTTCACTCCTCCTCACGGCTTTACGGCGAGACAGGATCGCTGAGGCCGCACGAGAAGGAGTTTTCTCTTTGTATACCCCCTCCACCTATTCAGACAAGATCCTGAGCTGCGTCGACTGTAACCAGGAGTTCGTCTTCGCGGCAACTGATCAGCAGTTCTACGCGGAGAAGGAATTCAGCGAGCCACGCCGTTGTGCCTCCTGCCGCGCAGCCCGCAAGGCCGCTCGTGGCGAGAGCAGCGGCTCCGGCTACGGCGGCGGCTCAAGCTACGGCGGAGGCGGCGGCTCAAGCTACGGCGGCGGTCAGCGCGAGATGTTCACTGCAACCTGCGATGGGTGCGGTGGCGAGGCTCGCGTCCCGTTCCGTCCGACCGGCTCCAAGCCCGTCTACTGCAGCAACTGCTTCAGCACGCGGCGCTAGTCCGCACAGCGGACCCGAGGCCCGGCGAGCAATCGCCGGGCCTTTCGTTTTCCGCCACCATGGCGGAACCGACCCTGACCCACCGGTGTAGGGGTGCCAGAGGTGGAGGGCCGTCCACTGCTCGAAAGCGAATGGATCGAACGGGCTCGACGCGGCGATGCGTCGGCCTTCGAGGAGCTCGTGCGCCAGTACCAGGAGATCGCCTTCAGGACCGCCTACGTGGTCGTCGGCGATGCCGACGAGGCCCGGGATGCGGCGCAGGACGGGTTCCTCCGCGCCCATGCCGCGCTGGGGCGCTTCCGACCCGGCGCTGAATTTCGACCATGGCTGCTGCGGATCGTGGCCAACGCGGCCCGCAACCGGAGACGGAGCGCCTCGCGCCGGGCCGACCTGGCCCTGCGAGCGTTCCGCGACGCAGCCTCGGGCGGTGCGGCCCCATCGCCCGAGGTGCTGCTCCTGGCTGCGGAACGGCGAGCCGAGCTCCTCGCAGCGATCAACCGGCTGCAGGTCGAGGATCGACTGGTCATCACTCTGCGCTGGTTCCTCGAGCTGAACGAGGAGGAGATGGCGCGTGTCCTGGTCTGCCCCCGTGGCACGGTCAAGTCGAGGCTGTCCCGAGCGACCGCCCGGCTTCGGTCCAGCCTCGGAGAGGCCACCGATGATTGACGAGAGCCGAACGCTCGATGAGCGGCTGCTCGACCTGGGCACCGCAATTGCATTCCCCCCAACGCCGCCCCTCGCCGCCATGGTCGCCGAGCGACTCCGCCAGCCAGGGCGCCGGCCGACCTGGGCGCGCCCGATCGGACGCGGGATGGGGCTGGCAGTCGCCGCCACCGTGCTCCTTGCGGGGATGGCGGCCGCCTTCGGCCTGGGTATCGGCGGTCTGCGGCTGACCTTCGGGCCGGCTTCCTTCTCGCCCGGGCCCTCACTCATAGTCGGGCCGGGTCTCGGCGAGCCCACGTCCCTCGACGATGCTCGCGGGAGCGTCCAGTTCACGGTGCTCGTGCCCCGGCTGGCGGAGCTCGGGGATCCGGCTCTCGTCTACCTGGCCGACCCACCAGCTGGCGGAGCCGTCACGCTCCTGTACGGCGAGCGGGACGGCTTCCCGGCGGACCCGCTGACGGGTATTGGCCTGATCATCACCCAGTTCCGGGCAGACATCGGTCCGGAGACCTTCGAGAAGCTCGTCGACTCCGGGGTGCGGGTCACGGCGACCGAGGTGAATGGCGGCGCTGCCTGGTGGGTCGCCGGGGGTGACCACTTCTTCTTCTACCGGGATGCGAACGGCCAGGTGGTCGACACGACCCTGCGCCTCGCCAGCGACACCCTCATCTGGCAGGACGACGGAGTCACGCACCGGGTGGAGGGCGCCCCCACCCTGGGGGATGCGATCCGTGTCGCGGAGTCGCTCCGCTAGCGAGAGGTCAGAAGCCGAGGTCCGGCTTTACGACCATCAAAAACACGATCAGCGCGATCATCACGCTCAGGAACAGTCCGCCACGCCTGGCCCGCTTGATGAGCGCCATGAGCACCGGAGGCGGTCCGCCGGGCGCGGCTCCCGGCGGCGCTTCAGGTGGCGGCCCCGAAGTCATTTCGATGATCCGCCTCGTGATCGGGATCTGCATGGTGACCGAAAAGGTGAAGAGCACTACGTAGAGCACGATCCCCAGCAGGAGCCAGCGAGACCCGGGGCTGAAGACGTCGAATCCCGCCGACCAGATCAGCCCGATTCCGGTCACCGGCATGGTTAGCGCGACGGGCACCACGCGCTTGGTGGAGATTGCCAATCCCACTCGGGTCGCGAAGTTGGCATGCGACCGGTCGGCGGCGCCCATCGCCCCGATGATCGGGAACGAGAAGCTCGGGCCGAAGGCGATGATCGCCCCTAGGACGTGGAGGACGAGGAACCAGGGGATCAGCTCCGGCATCAAATCTCCTCATCGGGCAGGTGGATGGCGCCCGCAGTTTAGGCGTCCACGTGGTACACACCAGACCGATGCGACGGCAGCTCGTCTCGGTTGGGCTCGCGATCCTCGCGGCTGGCGGCTGCGCGATGGCCGCGCCAGCGTGGCCCGCTGGCTTTCGCGAGGCAATCTGCAGCGCCACCGGCAATCTGCAGGCCGCGGACCTGGCATTCGCGGAGGCGGTGGACGGGGTCGCGGCAGCCGAATCCGAGCGGGTGGCGATCGCGGCCGCGGGCATGGAGCGCGAGTCCGATCGCGCGCGGGCCTTGCTCATCGCGGCGCCCGGTTGGGCAGCTGGTGGGCAGCTGGCCACCGAGCTGAGCACGGCCGCCACGGGATTCGGGCGCGCCGCGTCCGACTTTGGCATCGGCGCCCGCCAGGGCGACGGTCCTGCACTCGATCGGGCAGTTGCCTCCGCCCAGGACGCCGACGCGGCGCTTGCTCGGGCTGATCGCGAGGGCAAGCGTCTCCAAACCGCCATCGGTTGGCTGCCATGCTGACGATCGGGAACCGCCCGGCGGGCACTGATAGGCTGCCTGAATGACCTTGCAGAGCCTGGACTTCGTCTACATGCCGAGCCGCGATGTCGGGGCGGACATGGCCTACTTCATCGATGTCCTGGGCGGCCGGCTGATCTTCGCGGTGGAGGGGATGGGGACGCGGGTGGCGATGGTCGAGCTGACCAACGGCTCGCCGCGCGTCCTACTGGCCGGACACCTCGAGGGAGACCAGCCCGTCCTCGTCTATCGGGTGGCTGACCTGGAGGCCGCGATGCAAGAGCTGGCGGCACGAGGCTGGCACCGCGAGTCGACGTTCGAGATCCCGCACGGGCCGGTCTGTCCATTCCGGACTCCGGGAGGACATCGGCTCGCCATCTATCAGCTGGCCCGGCCCGAGGCCGGAGAGCATTTCGAGGGGCGACGCGACTTCTGAGCAGCTCCTGAGCAACCGATGTGGCTGCGGCGGCGTCCTTGCGCCATGAGAACGATGATCATGATGCTGCTGTTGTCCGGCTGTTCCCTCCTCCCCGGCGGTACGACGACCTCCCTCGACGGCGAGTGGCTGCTCCAGGCCGGAACCAACGAGGGAGTCGCGATCCCGATGGTGGCCGGCAGCGCGGTCACCTTCCAGGTCGACGGAGCCCAGGTCGGTGGCTCAGCGGCCTGCAACTCGTACGGTGGCAAGATCGAGGTCTCGGGGTCGAGCATCGTCGTCAGCGAGCTGATCCAGACGGAGATGGCCTGCCTCGACAATCGCCTGATGGCCCTGGAGTCGGCCTATCTCGACGCCCTGCCACGCGTCACGACCGCCGCCCGCAGCGGCAGCAGCCTCCTTCTGACTGGTCCGCAGGTCGAGCTGCGCTTCACACTGATTCCGCAGGTCGCCAACGCGAACCTTGTCGGCACCCCCTGGATCCTTGAATCGCTCATCAGAGGGGACGTGGTGTCGTCGACCGTCGGCGAGCGGGTCACGCTCCAGCTGAGTGGCGACGGGCGGCTCGCCGCCTCGACCGGCTGCCGCAACGTCACCGGGAGCTACACGGTCGCTGGGGGGCAGCTGCAGGTGACCCTCGATGCGTACGACACCATCGGCTGTGCCGCTGAGCTCGGCGATCAGGACTCACACATCCTCGACGTGCTCTCCCACGGCTTCGGGGTGAGCATCGACGGCGACCGCCTCGCCCTCACCGCCGGCGACAAGGGCATCGGCTACCGAGCCGATCGCTAGG
>JBDTYC010000119.1:0-5087 GCA_040005815.1 Chloroflexota bacterium | reverse complement strand
CCTGCTCGGCAGCCGCCGACGGGGTCGGCGCCCGGAGGTCGGCGGCGAAGTCGGCGAGCGTGACGTCGGACTCGTGCCCGATGCCGACGACCACAGGCATCGGCGCCTCGATCACCGCGCGCACGACCCGCTCGTCGTTAAACGACCAGAGGTCCTCGAGCGAGCCGCCGCCGCGCGCGAGGATGACGAGCTCGATTCCCGGCTCGGCGTAGAGCCGATGCAGGGCGCGCACGATCGCGCCCGAGGCGGTCGGCCCCTGGACGATGGTGGGCGACAGGACGAGATGGCCGATCGGGTAGCGGCGGCGCATGACGTTGCCGATGTCGCGCCAGACCGCTCCGATCGGCGAGGTCACGACCCCGATCCGTCGCGGGAAGCGCGGCAAGGGGCGTTTGCGCCCGACCTCGAAGAGCCCCTCTGCGGCCAGCTTGAGTCGGAGCGCCTCGTACTGCTGGTGCAGGTCGCCGGCGCCTGCCGGGGTGATCGACTCGACGTAGACCTGGTAGCTGCCCTGCGGCTCGTAGGCGCGCACCTTGCCGTGGCAGATCACGTGCATTCCGTGCTCGGGACGGACGGTGGCGCGGGCCAGCTCCTCGCGGAAGAGGACCGCCTTGACCTGGCTGGCGGCATCCTTCAGGACGAAGAAGCAGTGCCCCGATGGCGGATACGAGGGCTGGCTGACCTCACCCTCCACCCACACATCGGCGAGCGCGGGATCGCCGTCAAGCAGGACGCGAACCCGCCGGTTCAGGTCCGAGACGCGCAGGATCAGAGGCGCCGGGCGCGGTGCCTCCCAAAGCGTGGCCTGGTCGGAGTCGGGCGCCATCGGCCTACTGCAGGCGGGTCATGTAGTCGCCGGTGCGCGTGTCGATGCGCAGCGTGTCGCCCTCGTTGACGAAGAGCGGCACCTGCACCACGAGCCCGGTCTCGAGGGTGGCTGCCTTCTTGGCGCCGGTGGCGGTGTCACCGGCGAGGCCCGGATCCGACTGGACGACGCGCAGGTCGACCGATATCGGCAGGTCGACACCGAGCACCTCGCTCTCGTAGGAGCTGACGAAGACCTCCATCCCTTCCTTCAGGAAGCGGGCGTCGTCCCCGATCTGCTTGGCGCTCACGGCGAACTGGTCGTAGGTCTCGTTGTCCATGAAATGGAAGGCGTCGCCATCGCCGTAGAGGTACTGCACCTTGCGCTGCTCGACACGGGCCCGCGGCCAGCGCGTCCCCGCTTGGAACGTGCGCTCCACGATGTCCCCACGGCGCACGTTCTGCAGCTTCATGCGCACCTGTGCCGATCCGCGGGCCATCTTGATATGCGTCCAGTCGAGGACCTTCATCAGCTGGCCGTCCAGCTCGATGATCACCCCCTTTTTGATGTCGCCGGTATCAATCATGCGAGACTCCGATCACGTCGCGGGGCACTCGGCGTTGGCCTTGGCGATGTTGGCGTTGTGTTCCGGCAGCGTCACCGCGAAATAGTGCGAGCCGTCTCGAACGCCGCCCGGGCAGGCAGCCACGAAGTAGTAGTACCCACTCGTGAGCTCGGGGGCCGCGACACCCGCGATCGAGCCGATGCGGGGTGAGGCGATCGGCGCTGGTGGCAGGCCCTTGACCAGGTAGGTCTGGTAGCCCGCCAGCTCCTCGGGAAGCACCACCTCGTTGCCGGAGGTCTGCAGCTGCGGCCACCACTCGATTCCCTGCCACGCCGAAATCGGCTTGGAGCCGAACTCCGCGGTCGCTAGCCCGTACTGCAGGGTCGGATCTGCGTTCAGGAGGCCAACCGTGCCCGCGTTGGGGTGCTGGATCCGGTTGAGATACACGCCCGCGATGATCGGTCGCTCCACATCGAGAACCGCCTCCCGCTCCACGATGCTCGCCAACGTCACCGCCTGGTCGATCGTCAGGCCCTGCGCGGTGATCTGGTCGCGGATCTCCTGGGTAAGCCGCTGTCCGAAGGTGCCGAGAAGCTTCTCGACCACCTGCCGCGCCGTGTCATTGGCATCGACGCGGTAGGTATCGGGATAGAGGTAGCCCTCCAGGCTGCGGCCCTCGGGCAGATCGGTGAGGAAGTCGAATTCGGCGATCAGGTCGGCCGGCGGATCCTTGGCGAGGGCAACGAACTCGTCGAGGTTCATCGTCAGCTTGGTGGTGCCCAGGTAGCCGACCACCTGCTCGAGCCGCCACCCCTCGATCACCGTGATCGTGACCTCCTCGCCGGCCTCCTGCTTCAGGGCAGCCACGATCTGCGAGGGGCGCAGCGACGGCGAGAGGTCGTAGACCCCGGCCTGCAGGTCCCCTGAGCGGCCGGCGTTGAGGACGGCGAACTGAAACGCGAGCTGGCTGCTGATGACGCCCTTGTCGAAGAGGAGCTGCCCGATCTCGCTGTCGTTGACGCCCGCCACCACCTCGACCGTGATCCGCTGCCCATCCTCGCCGGCGGGGATGTCCTTCAGCGCGTCGGGCTGGTACCACTCCACGAAGTCTCGGACGATGCCGTGCTCGATCGACCCAGGGTGCTCCTCGACCCAGGAGAAGAGGCTGGGTGAGAGGGCCTTCAGCCCGACGAAGATGAGGACCGCCAGGAGTCCGATGACCGCTGCGAACCAGGCTGCGATGGTGAGCGGCTGGAAGGTGCGGCGACGGCGGATCGGGGCGTCGCGCTGGTCGCGCAGCTCGCGGATTCGCGCGTTGCGCTGCTCGTTCTTGTCCCAGCGCGGGTCAGGCGTTCGAGTCATTCGGTCTCCTGCGGTCGAGCCATTCTTGCAGGATGAGACAGGCCGCCGCCGAGTCCTTCTCGCCAGATCGACGCTTCGGACGGCGTCCGGCGGCTGCCAGCTGCTCCCCCGCCTGCCAGCTGGTCAGCTGCTCGTCGACGAAGACGACCTCGAGGCCGATGCCGGCAAGCTCCGCCCCAAACGCACGCGCCGCGGTCGCCTGACCCCCTTCGCTGCCGTCCATGTTGCGCGGCAGCCCAACCACGACGCGCTTCGTCCCCTCGGTATCCGCCATCGCCTCGATCCGTGCCAGGTCGTCCGAGAGGTTCCGGCGCGAGAGCGCGGGACGCGGAAAGGCCTGCCCCGTCTCGTCGTCGCCAACCGCCACGCCGATGCGCTTGCTGCCATGGTCCAACCCGATGACCGCGCTCACTAGTTCACCGACTCCTGAGGCGACCCGCCGCCCGAGTCCCTGACCTCCTCGATGATCTCGATCCGGAAGTCCAGAACCGGTACCTTGTCGACCCATCCCGGCCACAGGTCCATCTGGACGTCGCTCAGCTCGGAGAGCTCCAGCTTCGCCTCGGCGATCGTCTTGCCCTTGATGCGATTCCGGATCTGCGCCTCGTTGACTGCGAGTGCGGCGAGTGCGGTTGCGCTCACCTGGACCTCCAGGGTGCCATCGACCTCTGCGACATCGTGCATGACAACGGTGATCGAGTCCACGAGGACGATCGTGTCCCGACCTGGCGGCCCGCCGAGATTCACCATCGCGGAGCGGGCGGTCTGCTCGACATCGGATCGCGATCCATAGGCCCGATCGACGGCCAGGGTGCCACTCAGCTCGAAGGTCGGCGTCTCCTCGGTGCCGATCAGCTCCTGCGGGATCTCGATCACCGGTACCTCCGCGTCGGGAGCATCGGCGTAGATCCGGTCGTCACCGCCGCCCATCGCGTCGCTCAGCTGCTGCCGCAGGTCCGCGTCGATGGCGGCCAGCACCGCGTCGACGTCGGACTGCTGGATCACCGGATGCGGCGTCTCGACGCCACCGGTCGTCGGATCGCGATTGGTCACGAGGCGGTTGAAGCGAAGGTTCGGATCGTCGATCGTGTCGATCGCCCCGGCGGCCACGTTTCCAGTCGGACCACCTTGAACGGCCACCACGCCGACGCTCTTCTCCCCAGGGTCTCCGAAGAACTGCCCACCGGGAACCTGGATCTTCTTGACGGTGACGAAGGCGATCGTCCCGCCGACAGAGACCTGTGTCCCCTCAGGAATTTCGACGGACCCGATGCTCCGGTTGAAAAAGGTGACTTCGCCAGTCGCCGGCACCTGTTCGAGGCGTTGGCCGGTGGCCGTGCCCGGCTTCGTCGCGTGGAACTCCTGTGTGAGCCGGCCCTGGATGTCGGTGGCGGCGACGAAGTTCTGCGGGGTGACCGGCACGCTGGCCGGGGTGATCCGAACCGTCGCAGCGGGGAGGATCGCCATCCCCACCGCGACTGCCAGGACCAACGGCAGGACCAGCCAGGGCCAGCGCGGGAGGCGCGGTCTTCGAGGGCGGCCACGGCCGGAGGCGCCGCGCGTCGGGGGCGGCAGGTGCACCGCCACCGTCTCCTCCATCCCGTCGGTGGCGAGGATCGACGGCCTGGCAGGCTGGCTGCGAGCCGCGCCAGCGCCTCGAACGACGTGGATCGGCGCCCGGGTGGGGGTGATCGGTTCCGGGGGGGATGGCGTTGGCGAGGTTGCGTCCGCGACCGATGCAAAGGCGGCGACGCCCGCCTCACCGGCAAGCGCGCGCGTCGAGGCATCGGCCACCAGGGCAACCGAGCGACCGCTGTCAGCCGCCGCTCGAGCCAAGAGCCGTAATGCGACGACGCTCGAGGTCGCTCGGCTACGGCCCGGGGCGACCAGCACGACTCGCCCGGCGTCGGCGCCTCGCAGTCGCCGGATCACCGAGGTGATCTCGTCGTCGGGCTCCAAGTAGAGGAGCTGGGGATCCGCGTCCACGGCGCTCACAGCTGCATCGCCCGCACGGCGCCGCGCATCGCGCGCTCGGCCGCGCTGCTGCTGGCGTCAAGGATCAGCGCTTGGTGGGCCAGCGCCATCGGCGTCACGTCCTGGCGGGTGGATATTTGCCCGCTGGCATCCTGGAGGCCAACCACGTCCGCCGGTGAGAGCGGCCGCACCTGTGGCTTCCGGGGGAACGGGAGGCGGCGCCACCATTCGTCCCCCTCGAGAGCAGCCGCGATCTCGGTGAGCTCGGCGCCACCGCCGCAGAGGTAGACCCGGCCCGGGAGCAGCTCACCCTGCGCCAGGTCGCTGATCATCAGCTCGACGCCGCCCAGCCAGACTGCGGCATCTTCGGCCAACGCCTCG
>JBDTYC010000118.1:0-5161 GCA_040005815.1 Chloroflexota bacterium | reverse complement strand
TTCCGGCGGCATGATTAGCAAGATCTCCTCGGCCGGGACCGAGGTCCAGCCTTCGTCCTCGATGCCCTCCACGCCGTCGATGATGCTTGTCGAACGCGCATCACGAAGGGGCAGGTGCGAGTTCGAGTTGAGGATGTCCGATAGCCGGCGTCCGTCAGGCTCGACCAGCCCGAACAGCATGCCGCTGCTGGTGTAGAGCTCCACTGGCTCGAGTGGAGCCTCCTCGACGGCGAGCGCGGTTGAACTCGTCTCCTGCGCCCCGCGGCGCCACTCCCAGAATCCAGCCATCCTGTATCACCTGTGTGTTGGGTTACCTCGCTTGCAGTCTATGGGTGCGATGGCGTGCAGGAAACTAAGACAGCGGTACCCCCGCTCCGGCGCCAGTGGTCCGGTCACCAAGCGCTACGCGCGGGGAAAGCCGCTTGGGTAAGCAGCGCCGCCCTAAGGTGAGCGTGGGCCGGGGCGACGTTGACGGCGCAAAGAGCCTGAGCGGCGACAGCCGCGACGATCGGTAGCGTGCAGGCGACCCCGGCCTTGGGGAACGGAGATCCGCCTTCCTCCGCTTCGGGCCGAACCTACTTTGATCGCCGAACGCTGGGTCGTATGCTCCGTTTTTGAAAGGAAGGCGTCGAATGCCGCGGCGATCGACGTGGTTCACATTGGCCGCATCCTTTGTGTTGGTGGCATGTGGCCGACCGACCTATGCGATTCCCGGCATGACCACGGCAGGATTTCGAGCGCCGTACGAGTCAATCGAGGCAACCTGCCAAGAGCATCAGGCTGGCGAGGACTCCGCTCAGGCGTGGCTTGTTTCGTCATCCCCGATTTGGGCGGGAGCGTCGGAGGCGCCAGCGACCAGATCGAAGCGGGCTCGGCATCTGTTAGCGCCGACTTCATCGCCCACGGAGGCACGTCTGCCGAAGCCTTGGCATGGCTCCAGGCCGCGGGTTCCATTTCGTATCAGGGGTCCAATGCTGCCGCCGTCACGAGCTGGATCGCCGACCACTTCACCGATCCGGTGTGCGTGGGCAACCCAGGCACATCACCCTGCCATCTCACCGTCGGACGGGCCACTTGGAAACTTGAGTGGGATCATGGGGGCCGCCCTGCCGGACCGTGGCCGGTGTGGGTCCGCTTCGTTCGAAATGACAGTCCCTTTGCCCCATGAGTGGTTCTCTCGGCGCCCTCACCATGGCCTGGATCGAGGCTGAAGCGGCGCGACCACTGGAATGGCGGCTCTCCGGCGTGTTCCGCTTCGGCGACCTGTGGGTCGCTCTCAGCGAGGGGCCGGAGTTCGACGACTACAGCTACGGGACAGGCCAGTACGCCGAGCAGGCGCTGCGCCGTCTAGCGGAGGCGCTCAGCAGGAAGCGGCAGGTCGCGCCGAGCGGGTAGCCTCGTACCCCAACCGGGGGGGGGGACGTCCTCTATGCACCATTCGTCAACCGGGCGTATTTAAGCCAGTAGCGCCGGGTCGTGAACGAGGGCCGGGCGAGTCATCGTCTTGCCACCACCACCCGCTCCACTTCCCTCGACATGAATCGGGGCCCACGGTCTACGCCGTGAGCCCCGGTTAGCTGAGAGCCGCAGGGGGCTCAGCTGCCGAAGGCGGTGGCCCAGTCCGCGGCTGCCAAGGCGTCATACGCCTGCGAGTATCCGCAGCCGGTCACCACGCCCCCTGTGCCGGAGACGAGGTACCGCCCGCCGATCGCGAAGTCGACCAGCGTTCCGGTTGTGACCACTCCGCCGCCCAGTCCGACCTCCGTAAGGGTCACGCTGGCAGCGCCTGAGCCGTGGTACCACTTGCCCACCGCGAACGTGACCGATTCGCCGTCGACGGCGGTGACCGTCCCATCAAAGGCGTATTCCTGCTGCGCCAGGGTCTCAAGGTCGAAGCGAATGCACATTGCCGCGCCGCCACCCCCGCCGCCACCCCCGATACCGTCGCTCGGTGTGACGCCGGGAGCGCCACCCTTGGGTCCGAAGACGAGCAGCCCGATGGCCACCACCGCTGCTATTCCGGCAAGGCCGGTGGCCAGTCTGAGTCGTCGTTGCGGCAGGTTGGGACTTGCGCCTGGCTGGATATCGGTCATCAACTTCTCCTGGACTCTCGCGCGGATGCGGGCGAGATTCGCGGAGGGCAGTCGCTCGGCATCGACAGGGTTGGATCGGCGAAGCAGCTCGATCGGATCCGGATCGGTCGGCTCGGTCATTTCCCATGCTCCTGCAACGCACCGTTGATGGTGCCCTTCGCTTCGGTAGATGTCCGGCTCCCGCCCGAATCTTTCGTGAACTCGTCCTTGAACCGCCTGCGAGCCCGATGCAGGCGAATTGCGACCGCGTTGGCGCTGATCCCCAGCACCGACGCGATCCCGCGCTGGTCGAGCTCGTCCCACGCGATCAGGCGGAGGAGTTCCTGGTCATCGGGTCGCAACCGACCCAGAGCGGCCAACGCGGGGCCGTCAGCGGCCTCGCCTGAGGGGAGAGGAATCGGCTCAGGCGTCGCTTGGCGCCGCATCTTCACGAACAGCCACGCCCGCCGTTCGCTGCCTCGTCGCTGGTTGGCCACGACCCGCCGCGCAACTGCCAGCAGCCATGGCAGCGCATCGTCAGGAAGATACTCAATTTTCCGCCAGGCGATGGTGAAGGTCTCCGCCACGGCATCCTCGGCGTCGGACCGGCTCGACGTGCGGCGAAGGGCATAGGCGAGCACGCGGCGCTCGTGCGCCTGGAACAGTTCGTCCAGCTTTCGTGCAGGGTCGGCCGGTGCGGGTCGCTTCGCTCCCATTCCGGGAGGACGCGGCCACTGCGCGTTCGGTTCCGCACGCGCCGCACTGAACAGTGCATGATCTCGTCAGGATCCTGCGGACTCTGGACGCGGGACCAGCGGTGACGGATCACGGGGGCCGGGTAGGGACCGGATCACCGACCGGGGCGTGAGCGGCGGGGCGCGGCGATCCCTAGCGGACCGGCGACCCCGGCCCCCCTGCAACCTGAACCAGCGACCGGTCAGGGACAGACGATGGTTCCGGCGACGTGCTCTGCGCCACTGGGGCTGAGGTCAGTATCAAGCGTGATCGAGTGGTGGTCGGCGGAAACCGCAATCACGCCGGCGAATACGCTGCCTGAGGCTCCGCCGAAGTCTCCGTCGGACGTGTTCAATGTGATGAGGACGCTGTATGCGTTGTCATTGTGGCTTTCGAACGCGTAGAACCGAGTAAGACCAGGGTAATCGCTCGCAGAGGTGGAGAACCGGAAGAGCACCGGCCCGCCCGCGGGGTCTCCGCCGAGATCGCATTGCCCGGCGCTGCCCTTGGCGACGAAGGCAAAAGCTCCCGTGAACGTCAGGTCGACTACTGGCTTTGCCTGCGTCGGCGACGAGGCGGCCGGGGTCTGGGGGGTCGCAGCCTGGGTCGTGCTCGGTGCCGTTGACCTGGAGGGGGCGGTTGAGCCGGCGGGGGTTCCGCTGGTAGCGCATCCTGCCAGCGCCAGCGTCGCGATCAATGCCGCTGCGAGCCGGGGATTTGGGAAGTGTCGCATGGGTTTGGCATCTCCTGGGTATCCCGCGCATCGCCAATCGATCGCAATCAGATCGGGTCACCCTACGCCTCCGCGGAGCAAATCGATACGCTTACCGCCGATGGGTGGTGACCACGAGTCAACGGTCGATTGTGATACGCCGCCTCCCGGGGGAAGCCGTTGCAGTCCTGGCCTCCACTGCTGCATGATCGCTCGCGGATGCCCAGAAGCCGCGTTTCTCATCTCCTCGCTCTCGCCTCGCTGGCGACGGCTGTCGCCCTGACGTTGGCGGCCAGCCCTACATTGGCCGACGGGCTCCCAACCCCGGAGCCGGGGGCGACCGGTGCCCCCGACACCGCGACCCTCAAGGCAATTGCCGGCCGATACGGCCTGACCTGCACCGATGCCACCTCGCCCGGGGTGCCACCCGAAGCATCCTGCGTGTGGAACAGCTCGTCGCTGAACCTGGTGGCGACGTTCTATACATCTCCTGCGCTGGTAATGCAGGCCACGGCCAGCGGCACCGCGCCACTTCCCACCCGGGCAGACGACTTCCTTGTAGACATGACCTCGCCGTTCTGCCCACCCTCCGGGCCGGATGGCGTCCGAGGATTCATGACCTCCTCCGTGGGGCCTACGCCGCCCTCAGGATGGCAGTACACGGATGCCGCGTGCGACCTGCGCTTTACCTCGTTCAGCAACGCAGCGGGGGGCGGAGGGCAGGCGGGAAAGTCGATGACCGCCTGGTCGCGGCCCGCCAACGCCCATGCATCCGCGGGAGAGAGTCCGAGCTCGGCCACCGGCGGTGATCCAGGCCTGCCGGCAGCCATCCTCCCCGTCGGCGCCGGCATTGCGGCGATCGCGCTCCTCATTGGCGGCGTGTACCACTTCGGTCGACCATCCCGCACGCGGCGTAGTGCGCCACCCACGTCTGGGCCTATCGTCCGCGCGGTTCCCGGTGCCGTCCGGTCGGAGATTCGCGAACCGTCTCCACCCGCGATCGTCATCCGCGCGCGTGTTGGCGAGGCGACCAGGGTGAGCATTCGCGAGGGGGCGAGCCGATGAGCGGGGCGACCACCGTTCGCGACGCCCTATTCGGCGGTGCCGACGGTGCGGCGGCCCGAACAGAGCTAGGCTCGCGCCTGGCCGATCTCGGCACGGCGATCCCACCGCTCGTTCCCGTGAGCGACATCGCTGACGCGCTGTGGGAGCTGATCGACCTACCGTTCGGCGACATCGTGCGCGGCGCGTGGGAGCGACACCGGTCCATCACCGAGGCCGAGGAACGGACCTCGGCGATGAGCGGAACGGTCGAGCGGGTGCGCCTGGGGTCGCACACGGTCCAGGTCGAGCATCGCCCGCGGCTTGAGTTCGACGTTGCCGGGGCGACCCTCCCGGCGCTTGAGCTCCAACTCCTGATCTCGCTCACGTTCGAGGCGGTTGTGCTGACGATCGCCGACGGCCGCATCAGGGAGATCGCGCCGGCTCGCGGGATTGGGGACCTTTCGATCGCCGCCGCGGGCCGGCCGATTGTGGAGCGCCGGCTGGTGGAGGTGACCGTCCCGGCATTGCTCCCTTCCGTGGGACCCAGCCACGGCGCGCCCTCGTCCCCAGGGAGGGCGCACTCAAAGGCGCGCGAGCC
>JBDTYC010000117.1:0-5210 GCA_040005815.1 Chloroflexota bacterium | reverse complement strand
AGGTGCAGGACGAGGTCGGCCACGCCCAGCTCCTGTACCGCGTCGCCGAGGACCTTGGCAAGAGCCGCGAGCAGATGCTCCAGGACCTGATCGACGGCAAGACCAAGTTCCACAACGTGTTCCATTACCCGACGCGCAGCTGGGCGGATGTCGGGATCATTGCCTGGCTGGTGGACGCCGCGGCGATCGTCAGCCAGCAGGCGCTCCGCGACTCTTCGTACGCACCGTACGCGCGGACCATGAAGAAGATCTGCTGGGAGGAATCGGTCCACATCATGCATGGCCGGGATGTGGTCCTCACCCTCATGAATGGGACCGATGCGCAGCGTGCCTCCGTGCAGGAGGCGCTCGACCGATGGTGGGGCCCCCTCATGCAGATGCACGGTCCGCCCACCAACCCGGCGACCGATCGCGACCTGATCTGGAAGATCAAGGCCAAGGGCAACGAGCAGCTGCGCCAGGAGTTCCTGTCGATCTACGTGCCCCGCATCCGCGAGCTGGGCCTGGTGATTCCGGACCCCTTGCTGGCGTATGACGACGAGGCCGGGCGATGGGCCTACTCCGAGCCGGATTGGGACGAGCTTCGATCAGTGGTCACCGGCCATGGTCCGAAGTCGCAGGAGCGCCTCGCGTTCCGGCGCGACGCGCGGGCGATGACGCAGTGGGTGCGCGACGCGATCATCGGCCCCGTCGGAGTCGCAGCCGCCTGATCGTTGGGAAGGTGATCGTCTCGGGTGCGCCACGGCGAGGCGCGGGGTACCCTTCGGGCGTGACTGACAGCCCCCCGAACAAGGATCGAGTCTGGGAGGTCTTCCGCCAGGAGGCGGAGGGCGATCCGATGATCCACGGCGGCAGCGTCAAGGCGCCGGACGAGGAGCTCGCTACGCACTACGCGCGCGAGTTCTACGGTCGGCGCCAGGAGAGCGAGCGGCTCTGGATCGTGCCGCGCGACGCGATCACCGAGCTGGACGACCCGGACCTGCTGAAGCCGCCGTTCGATCGGTCCTTCAAACGACCTGGTGGGTTCCTCATCAAGCACAAGCTCGAAGCGGCCCGCGAGCGGGCCGGCAGCCCGCAGGTTGAAGAGGTGGGGGAGTGACCGACCTGGATGGCGAGACCCGCGCCGCGCTGGCCGAGCTGTTGCTGGCCATGGCCGACGACGAGTTCGTGCTCGGCTTCTGGGATTCCGAATGGACCGGGATCGCGCCGATCCTCGAGGAGGACGTGGCCATGAGCTCGGTCAGCCAGGACGAGATCGGCCATGCCAAGGCGCTGTACGAGCTGCTCGCCGAGCTGACTGGCGAGGACGCCGACAGGATCGCCTTCGGACGGCCCCCGGAGGGCTACCGGCATGCCGCCCTCATGAACCATGCGCGGACCGATTGGGCCTTCAGCATCGCCCGCCGCTTCCTGTACGAGCATGCTGATGCAGTCCGCCTCGAGTCACTGGCGGCGTCCAGCTACCAGCCGCTGGCCGACCTGGCGGTCAAGATGCGGCGCGAGGAGACTTACCATCTCCTCCATTTCGATCTCTGGCTGCGACGCCTGGCGGAGGGCGGCGACGACTCCCACGTCCGCCTTGCCACGGCGATCGAGCGCCTCTGGGCCGATGCGCAGGCGGTCTTCGCGCCCCTCGCCGGTGAGGCACGCCTCGTTGCCGCCAGGATCCTGCCGGAGTCGCTCGAAGTTCTGCGTGCTCGCTGGTTGGAGCGGGTTACCGCACTCCTTAACGCGGCGCACCTTGCCGTTCCCTCCACCTCGGGATCCCCCGGAGCCGACGGTCGGACCCGCCACACCGATGAATTCGCCTGGCTGCACGGCGAGTTCACGATGGTCGCCGGTTCTGAGGCGGATGCAACGTGGTAACCGCGGCGCCATCTCGCGACGCGGCCATCTGGGAGGCGTTGGCCGGGATATCGGACCCAGAGATCCCCGCCGTCAGCCTGGTCGACCTTGGTGTGATCGGCGGGTTCGCCTTCGAGGCGCGGGCCACCGGCGGCGAGCGCCTGATCGTGCGCCTGATGCCGACCTTCCTCGGCTGCCCGGCGATCGAGGTCATGCGCGAGCAGATCACGGAGCGGTTGGGTGGGTTGGGCCTTGTGGATGAGGTTGTCGTCGAACTGACCTTTGCCGAGCCGTGGACTTCAGATCGGATCACGCCGACCGGCCGCGAGGCGCTGCGCTCGAGTGGGTTCGCGCCGCCGGTCCACATCGGCTCAACCTTCGATGGTGACTCGCTGACCGTCCTGCCGATTGCCACCTGCCCCTACTGCGCCTCGCGCAACACGACCCTCGAGAACCCATTCGGTCCGACCCTGTGCCGATCGATCTATCACTGCGCCGACTGCCGACAGCCGTTTGAGGCCTTCAAGCCGATCTAATCGGCGCGAGCCGCTGGTCGACACGCTACGCTTCGCCGCATGGCGATTGAATCCGACGAGATCCGCGCGGCGACCGACGAGCTGCTCGATGCCGGTGCCCACGATCGGCTCGACACGATGCGCCACTCAACCGCGCACGTGATGGCAGCTGCGGTGCTCGAGCTCTTTCCGGAAGCCAAGCTGGGCATCGGTCCGGCCATTCGCGACGGGTTCTACTACGACTTCGATCTCTCGCGCGCACTGAACCCCGCCGACCTCGAGGCGATCGAGGCCAAGATGCGTGAGCAGGTGACGGCGAACCTGCCGTTCGAGCGCAGCGAGATTGGTCGCGACGAGGCGGTCGCTCGTGAGGAGGCAACGGGCCAGACGTACAAGGCCGAGATCATCGGCGAGCTGCCCGCGGACGAGGTGATCAGCTTCTACCGCCACGGGACCTTCAACGACCTGTGCCGCGGGCCCCACCTCGAGTCGACCGCCGGGATCGGTCGGTTCAAGCTCCTCAACTCGGCGGCCGCCTACTGGCGCGGCGACGAAAAGCGACCGATGCTGCAGCGTATCTACGGGTCGGTCTGGGAGACCCAGGAGGACCTGGACCGATACCTGTGGCGGCTTGAGGAAGCGAGGAAGCGCGATCACCGCAAGCTCGGGCGCGAGCTTGACCTGTTCAGCTTCCACCCTGAATCGCCAGCCGCACCGTTCTGGCACCCACGGGGGATGGCCCTGTGGCGCGCCCTCGAGGCGTGGTCGCTGCAGGTGCGTCGCGAGGGCGGTTTCGTCGAGGTGCGAACGCCTGCCCTGGTGCGCAAGGAGCTGTGGGAGACGTCAGGCCATTGGGCGCTGTACCAGGACAACATGTTCGTCTTCGACGATGTCGGCCATGTGTCTGGCATGAAGCCGATGAACTGCCCAGAGTCGATGCTCATCTTCAAGACGGCGCTGCGCTCGTATCGCGATCTGCCCATGCGCCTGGCCGATTACAGCTGGCTCTTCCGCAACGAGCGCACGGGCGCGCTGGCCGGCATGTTCCGTGTGCGGCAGCTGACCCAGGACGACTCCCACGTCATCTGCCGCGACGACCAGGTGATCGAGGAAGTGGACCTCGCCCTGCGGCTGGTGCAGCGGCAGTACGAGCCCTTCGGATTCCAGCCTCGGTTCAAGCTGGCCACTCGCCCGGAGAAGAAGCTCGGCACCGACGAGTTCTGGGACATGGCCGAGGGGAAGCTGGCCGAGGCCGCCAAGGCGGCCGGCATCGAGTACACCCTCGATCCGGGCGGTGGGGCCTTCTACGCGCCGAAGATCGATGTCTTCATCGACGACGCGCTGGGTCGCGAGTGGCAGATGGCGACGGTCCAGATCGACTACCAGCTGCCGCAGCGCTTCGAGATGGAGTACCGCGCCGCCGACGGCTCGACCCAGCGACCGGCTGTCGTCCACTACGCGATCTACGGCAGCTTCGAACGGTTCATCGGCGTCATCACTGAGCACTACGCCGGCGCCTTTCCCGCGTGGCTTGCGCCGGTGCAGGTGATGGTCATCCCGATCGCGGATCGCCACGTCGAATACGCGGACTCAGTCCGCAGGGCCCTCTTCGACGCCGGCATTCGGGCCGAGGTTGACGACCGCTCAGAGCGAATGCAGGCGAAGCTCCGCGACGCACAGGAGCAGAAGGTGCCGGTGATGCTCGTCCTTGGGGATCGCGATCAGGAGGCCGGCGCCGTGAGCCCGCGACTCCGTACCGGCGAGTCGACCCAGGGAATCGGCCTGGCGACGTTCATCGCCGACCTGACCGGCCGCGTGGAGCGTCGAGAGCTGTGGCCGTACGCCGCCGAAGAGGGGCAGCCCTGAGGAAGATGCGGGGGGTCGGCCAGCTTGCCCTGCACTCGACCGATCCGGGCCGCGCGGCAGAGTTCTACGAGTCGGCCTTCGGGTTCAAGCGCCGCGCCGTGGATGACGGTGGCGTGGATCTCGAGCTCGGAGGCTTCGAGCTCAGCTTCCGGCGCGCCGAGCGAGCGGCTCGAGACGGGATGCAGATCGGCTTCAGGGTGGACACCGCCTCAGAGGTGGATGGCTGGGCCCAAGACCTGGCGCAGCGCGGGTTCGCCCTGGTTGGCCCACCGTCCGGCGACCGCTGGGAGGGAACCCGCTCGTTTCGCGTCGCCGATCCGGACGGACGCCAGGTGGCGATCTTCTACCACTATCCCGGGTGATCCACTGGAGCGTTTACTACCGTCCGAAGCGTCCGCGGCCGAAGTATCCAAGCAACGCGAGCACGACCAGGACGACGATGATGATCCAGAGCAGGCTAGGCATGACACGATCCTTCCCAATATGGGGCAGCTACCGAATGCCGCCCGCTCCGCCGAGTGTACGCGCTGGTCGTGCGACGTAGCGAGCCGCGGGCCGTGCTTCTCGGCGAGCAGGGGAACCGTGCTCGCACGCTCGTTGACCATGCCTTCGGCATCGGTGTATAGTCGGCCGGCGTTTGCGCATCGGTTAGGGCCACGCGTCCGGACTGGACGGTGGCTCATTTGTTGAAGGAGCGGCAGCACTCATAGCCAAGGAACTCCGCATCAACGACATGATCCGCGTCCGAGAGGTGCGGGTCATTGACGATGAAGGCCAGCAACTCGGCGTCCTGCCAACCACGGAGGCTCTGGCGCTGGCCCAGGAGAAGGGACTCGACCTCGTGGAGGTCGCCCCCGCCGCGGTTCCACCGGTGTGCCGCATCCTCGACTACGGTCAGTACAAGTACGAGCTGCAGAAGCGCGAACGCGAGGCCAAGCGAAAGCAGAAGTCACAGACGTTCAAGGAGATCCGGCTTCGGGTCAA
>JBDTYC010000116.1:0-5229 GCA_040005815.1 Chloroflexota bacterium | reverse complement strand
GACCATCGGCACGAGGTTCGCGCGGGCGGCGTAGATGGCCGCAGTCAGTCCGGCTGGCCCCGACCCGATGATCGCGAGCTTGTGATGACGGGTATCGGTGCTGTCGGGGGCGGGCGTGCCCGTGCTGGGCGGAACGGTCGCGGTCATGATTGGTGTACGGTATCAGTACTTGCGCAAAGACGCAACTCAGCTCAGGCCAGCAGGTTGGGCAGGTTGACCGCCAGGTCCCATGCGCCGATCACGACCAGTGCAGCGCCGAGCACCAGTTGCAAGGCCCGCTCCCAGCGCACCAGGCTGCGGGCCAGGCGGGCGCCGCTCAGCTGGTCGAGGAGTCCGATGACGAAGAGCGGCAGCCCGAAGCCGATCCCGAAGGCCAGGAAGAAGGCCAGCTGACCCGCGGCGTCGCCGATCGTCAGCGAGTAGGCGAAGATGACGATCAGGAACGGACCCGAGCAGGGCACCGCGATCGGCGCGAAGAGCAGCCCGTACAGGAACGCGCCGACCGCCGGTCCACCGCGGCCGGCGACCGCGGGCGACAGCTGCGGCAGGCGCGCGAAAGGATTGCGCCCCAGCAGTAGGAGCACCCCGAGCAGGATCAGGCCGCCATCCGCGATCGGGAGCACGACCCGGATGAAGTCGCCCAGGGGCGTGGCCAGCACGGCGAAAGCGGCCCCGATGATCACCATCCCGACCACCACGCCGGCCCACACCAGAGCCGCCGCGGCTGCCGGCGGGAAGCGGCGTCCCGCAGTCGAGGCGGCGGTGAGGTATGCCAGGAACGCGGGGTAGAGCGGCAGGATGCAAGGCGTAATGGTGGCGCCGATCCCGAGCACGATGGCCCCAGCCAGCTCCCCCACCGGGTCAGCCGCCGAGGATGGCGGCCAGCTCGGACGCGCTGAGCTGCTCGCCGATACCGATCAGTTCCACACTGCCGTCAGTCCGAAACAGGATCTTGGGCATCGACGGCGGGTTGAGAACAGCCGTCCCGAACTGATCGCGCAGCATCTGCGCCAGGGCTGCACCTGCCACCGCGAAGCGCCAGTCGAACCCCTCCCGGTCGGCGTAATCGGCCAGGTCCTCCGGCCGCTCGTTCGGGTCGACATCCAGGCTGACCGAATCGAAATCGGCCAGGTCGTGAGCGTCCACCACCTCGTGCTGCTGCCCACGGCAATTGACGCACCAGATGGCCATCGTCTCGAGCAGCACGGGGCGCTCCGCGGCGAGCTGGCCGAGGGTGAATTCAGCCCCGCTGCGCACGTCGCGCATGACCAGCGTGGCAAGGGCAGACGGGTCCGACGAGCCAGGTGCCGAAGCGGTGCTGGCCCCGCACGCGGCGAGCATGAGGCTGAGGCTCGCCAGGGCGGTGACAAGGATGCGCATGCGGGCACGGTAGCTCAACTCCACGACGGTTGTATGAACGACGGATGACGAAGCGGACACCGTCGCACGAAACCGATACGATGGATCCCGTGATCGAGCGCCGCTCCACTGTCACCGTCGAGGTCGGCGGAATTCTCATCGGCTCCGACCATCCGATCGTGGTTCAGTCGATGACGAACACCGACACCGCCGACGTGGACGCCACCGCCATCCAGGTCGCGCAGCTGGCGCATGCCGGGTCCGAGCTGGTGCGCGTCACCGTCAACAACGACGCCGCGGCGCAGGCCGTGCCGATCATTCGCGAGAAGCTCGATCGGCTTGGCGTGGGCGTGCCGATCATCGGCGACTTCCACTACAACGGCCACCTGCTGCTGACGAAATACCCCGCCTGCGCGGCGGCGCTCGCCAAGTACCGCATCAACCCCGGCAACGTCGGCACCAAGCGCCACGACGAGCAGTTCCGCGCGATCGTGGAGGTGGCGATCGCCAACGGCAAGCCGGTCCGCATCGGGGTCAACTGGGGCTCGCTCGACCAGCAGCTCCTCACCGAGCTGATGGACGCCAATGCGGGTCTTGCCGAGCCGCGCGAGTCACGCGACGTGATGATCGACGCGATGCTGGAGTCCGCGCTCCGCTCCGCCAGCCTCGCCGAGGAGACCGGGCTCGGCCACGACCGGATCATCATCTCGGCCAAGGTGAGCGGCGTGCAGGACCTGGTGGAGGTCTACACCCGCCTCGCTGAGCGCTGCGACTATCCGCTCCACCTGGGCCTGACCGAAGCTGGGATGGGGTCGCGGGGGATCATCTCGTCCACGGCCGGATTGGCGATCCTCCTGCAGCGTGGGATCGGGGACACGATCCGGGTCAGCCTCACCCCGGCGCCGGAGGGCGACCGAACCGAAGAGGTGCAGATCGCCCAGCAGGTCCTCCAGTCGCTCGAGCTGCGCAGCTTCACCCCGCAGGTGAGTGCCTGCCCGGGGTGCGGCCGGACCACCTCGACCTTCTTCCAGGAGATGGCACGCGACATCGGCGCCTACCTGCGCGACCAGATGCCGGTCTGGAGCCGCACCCACCCGGGCGTCGAGGAGCTGAAGGTGGCGGTGATGGGCTGCGTGGTGAATGGCCCTGGCGAGAGCAAGCACGCCGATATCGGGATCAGCCTGCCCGGCACCTTCGAGGAGCCGGTCGCGCCGGTCTTCGTCGACGGGCAGCTGCGCACGACGCTGCGCGGCGACGACATCGTGCCGCGCTTCCTCGAGATCCTCGAGGACTATGTCGCCCGGCGTTATCCCGAGACGCTGACCGCCGCCGCCTCCTGACGGCTCGGGCTCAGCCAGGCAGGGACGGGCAGTAGGCCGCCTTCGACGGCTTCTGGAGCCCGCTCCCCGGCCGGACCCTGTCGAACTTCGTGGTTCCGTCCTTGGCGACGTCAATTTGCACGATGAGGTCGCTCTCACCGTCGTTCGGGATCCCGTCGGGGAGGTCGACGTCCGAGTCGATCACCGTCTGCCCATCGATGGCGACCGTGAACGGGTCCGAGAGCGGGAAGTCATGGGCGTCCGCGGAGCAGGTCTTCTGGGTCTCGTCGGCGGCCGGCTCCGCGCCCGTGTAGGTGATGGTCACGTCAGCGTCGGAGGCGTTCACGACCATTGCGTGGAGCACGCTCGTCACGCCACCGTTTGCGCCCCCGTCGCCTCCGCAGGCGGCCAACAGGATCGCCGTTGCCATCAGCATCGCCGCAGCTCGCGGGATGGTCATCTTCCCCATCAGTCCCTTCCTTTTCCTCAATCGTTGCCTGGACGCAGCGCCAGCGAGATGCGCAAGTTTGGCGGCCCGGGAGACTCGCGCCGCCAATAGCCTACGCATCAGCGCAAGTGGCTCCGCAGGCGCGGCGCTCAGGACGGCGGCAGCGCGGTCAGAAAGGTCCAGGCGGCGGCGATAAAGGCGATGAGGGTGAACGCGATGATCGCCAAGGGCAGGAGGGCGACGCGGATGTTCTGGCGCACGACCTGGAGCTGCGGATCGACATGATCCCCGTACAGGTCGTGAGCGTTATCGAGCACGAGCCCATGCTCCTCCGCCTTGGCCGGGACGTTCTGCTCCATGACCGTCACTCCTCTCCCAGGATCTGCGCCAGGCCGCGGTCCAGGTCCGCGGCGCTGAGCTGGCCGATCTGCCGGACGACGACAATGCCGTCCCGGTTGATGAAGAAGGTGTCCGGCGGCCCGATGATGCCGAAACGGGTCGCGATCGCGTCGCCCGGATCCATGGCCACCGGCCAGGTGGCTCCCATTCTCTCCAGGAATGCCCGCGCCGCCTCCGAGCGGTCCCGGAACACGATCCCCACAATCGCCAGAGGCTCGCCCTCGTGCGCGGCCGCGGCCGAGTTCAGCAGCGGAAACTCCTCCACGCACGGCCCGCACCAGCTCGCCCAGAAGTTGACGATCACCGGCCGGCCCCGGAGGTCCGCGAGGCGGACGGGGTTCCCGTCGAGATCGGCCAGCGCGAAGGCGGGGGCCGGGTCGCCGACGCGCACGACGGGCGGCAGGCCGGGCCGCGCGAGGAGCAGCGCCCCCCACGCGACAAGGATCACCAACGGCACAACTGCCGCCGCCACGTAGTAGGCGCGCGGGAGGCGCGCCGGGCCGGGGGTGGCCAACGCGCCGCCCTGTGGTGCGTCGGCGGTCGCGATCATCGGGGTGTCAATGGCCGGCGGCATTGTCGTGCGGGCCGCGCTCGACCTCGTCCCATTCACGGCCGGCGGCCCGCACCCAGGCGACCACGGCGTACAGGAAGATGAGCAGGCCGGGGATCGCCAGGAACGGGTTGGCGAGCTGGTCGTCGGCCCGGAAGGCGAGGCCGGCACCCAGCAGCGCACCGCCCACCGCCAGGATGACGGGGAGCGCGCTCGGGTTCGGCAGGTGGACCCCGCGGGGTGGCCGCGGCCGCTCGGCGGAGACGCTGATGTGGCTGGTAATTGCGTACACGATGCCCAGCACGAAGGTGATCCCGATCGCGAGCAGGAGGTAGCCGAAGGCGGTGTCGTTCACTTGCTCATCCTCCTAGCGCAGGAAGTACAAGGTGCTGAAGAGTGCGATCCAGACCACGTCCACGAAGTGCCAGTAGTAGCTGATCGCCTCTACCGCGACGTGGTTCTGCTTGCTGAACTGGCCCTGTGACGCGCGGGCCGAAAGGATGGTCAGTCCCACCGCTCCACCGAAGACATGGGCGCCGTGGAAGCCCGTGAGCGTGTAGAAGACCGTCCCGAACGCCCCGTCACTGATCCCGAAGCCGAGCGTGGTGTAGTCGTAGATCTGGCCGATCAGGAAGGTCACGCCGAGCACCAGCGTCAGCAGGGTCCAGTTGCGCATGGAGCGCTGGTCACCGCGCCGAATGGCCCACACCCCGAACTGCATGGTGAAGCTCGACGCCACCAGGATGATGGTGATCGGCAGCGCGATCGGCAGCATCTCCAGCTCTGGCGCGGGCGAGGGAGGTCCCCACACGCCGATGTGCACTGCGCGGGCATTGAAGTAGGACGCGAACAGGCCGCCGAAGAACATCACCTCGCTGGCGATGAAGAGGAGCATGCCGACCAGGGGGGTAGGCATCCCCGCTTCACGGCGGGCGACCGCAGGCCGCTGCTCCGGGGTATGCATGGCCGGGGCCTCTGCGCTCACGAGTGGCCTCCTTCGACGAGGACGGCCTCAGCGCCGGAATGCTCGGCGTCGTGCTTATGACGAAGATCGAAGACCGGTCGCTCGCTGCGGATCGGCGGCAGCTTGTCGAAGTTATAGGGCGGCGGCGGCGAGCTGGTCGCCCATTCGAGCGTGTTCCCCTCCCACGGGT
>JBDTYC010000115.1:0-5259 GCA_040005815.1 Chloroflexota bacterium | reverse complement strand
TCTTCAACATCCTCCTCCAGATCCTGGAGGACGGGCACCTGACCGATGCCAAGGGACGCCGCGTCGACTTCCGGAACACGATCATCATCATGACCAGCAACGTCGGCGCCCAACTCCTGCAGAAGGACTCGCGCATCGGCTTCCGCGCCGGGGGAGAGGCGGGTTCCGCGGTCGAGGCGACGGCCGACTACGAGCGGATGAAGGAGAAGGTGCTCGGCGAGCTGAAGAACGTCTTCCGGCCCGAGTTCCTCAACCGGATCGACGCTTCGGTCGTCTTCCGTGAGCTCACCCGGGCGGAGATCCGCGAGATCGTGGACCTCCTGCTCGAGCGCGTAAAATCCCAGCTCGCCGGGCAGCAGATGGAGCTGATCGTCACCGACGCCGCCAAGGACGCGATCATCGTGAAGGGCTACGACTTCGCCTTCGGGGCGCGGCCGCTGCGTCGCGAGATCCAGCACCAGATCGAGGACCCGCTGGCCGAGCGGATGCTGCAGGCCACCTTCGAGGCCGGCGACACGATCGTGGTCGACGCCACCCCGGACGGCCTGGTCATCGAGCGCAAGGCGACCAAGGAGACGGTCAAGGCCCGCTGACGGGCCGATAACGCCGCCGTATTCGGGCGCGTGGCAAGATGGCGCGACCCGTGCCAGCCACTCGCTCCGTCTACGTCTGCCAGCAATGCGGTGCCAGTGCGCCCCGTTGGTCCGGCCAATGCGCCTCGTGCGAGGCCTGGAACACCCTCGTCGAGACGGTCGTGACGCGCGCCGCGTCGGGTGGGGGAGGATCGGCTCGAGCCCGTGAGCGCGCCGCGTCCGCCGGCTCGGCCGCCATCTCGCCGATCGCCGGGGTCAGCAGCGCCGAGGCATCCCGCTTGCCGAGCGGGATCGGCGAGCTCGATCGCGTCCTGGGTGGCGGTCTGGTCCCCGGCTCGATCGTCCTCTTCGGCGGCGATCCGGGGATCGGCAAGTCGACGCTCCTCCTCCAGCTTGCCGGGCGGCTCGCGGCCGCGGGGCACGCGACCCTCTACCTGACCGGCGAGGAGTCGGCGTCCCAGGTCCGCGGCCGCGCCGAGCGGGTCGGAGCGGTGGTCGACGGCGTTGGCCTCGTGGCCAGCACCGACCTGGCGACGGCCGTCGGTGCAATTGAGGCATCGGCGCCCGCACTGGCGGTTGTCGACAGTGTCCAGACCTTCGCGAGCGCGGAGCTCGGCGGTCCGGCGGGCAGCGTGGGGCAGGTGCGCGAGGTTGCCACCCGGCTGGCCGAGGTGGCGAAGGCCGGCTCGACCTGCGTCGCCCTGATCGGGCACGTCACGAAGGAGGGGACAGTGGCTGGGCCACGAACCCTTGAGCACCTCGTCGACGCGGTGATCTACCTCGAGGGGGAGCGGATGGGGACCACCCGGCTGCTGCGCGCCGCCAAGAACCGATACGGGTCGACTGACGAGGTCGGCGTCCTGGAGATGCGGAGCGACGGGCTGGTTGAGGTGGTCGATGCGAGTCGCTTCTTCCTCGAGTCAGAGCAGCCACCGGTCGCCGGCAGCGCGATCACCATCACGCTCGAGGGGACGCGGCCGCTGGCGGTCGAGATCCAGGCACTCGTCGCTCCCGCCGGCTACGGGTCCCCGCGGCGGGCAACGACCGGGATCGACGTCAATCGGGTACTCATGTTGATCGCCGTGCTCGCCCGGCACGCCGGGCTGAACCTGACCGGGCACGACGTGTACGTGAACGTGGCGGGAGGGCTGCGCATCGAGGAGCCGGCCGCCGACCTGGCGGTGGCCGTCGCGCTGGCATCGTCGCTGCGCGAGCGCGCCGTGCGTGAGGGCACGGTCCTGGCCGGGGAGCTTTCGCTCTCGGGACGTCTCCGGCCCGCCGCCCGCGCTGAGCGGCGACTGGCAGAGGCGATACGCCTTGGCTTCGATCGGATGGTGACCGGACCCGAGCGTGGTGCGGTGCTCGCTCCCGCTGCTCGCCTGGTCACCGCCACCGACCTGCGGGAGGCGCTGCGCCAGGCCTTGATCGAGGACTGAGCCGCCCCATCGACCCGTAGACCTTACGAACGGCAGGTGCTAAGGTGGCCGCCCGCCGCTGGGCGGGCGCGGGATTGGCACCATCGCGATCATCCATTTCATTGCCCGCGACATCGGATCATCACGGACTCATCGGCTCCATGACCAAGTTCATCCAGCTCGTGGGCGCCCTGCTCGGAACCCTGCTGGGGTTCGCGCTCGGACTCCTCATCCTGAGCAAGGCGGACACCACCATCGAGGCGCCGAATCGGCCTGCCTTCCTGATGGCGATGGTGGCCGCCACGCTCCTCTTCGGCTACCTTGCGATCCCCTACGTCACGACCCGACCCGCTCGCTGGGCCGTCGACCGGCTCGCCCATGCCGGGGCGGGGGAGTTCACGCTCGGGGTCGGGGCCATCGTGGTCGGCCTGCTGGTCGGTGTCCTTGCCGGACTGCCGCTGATCGCGATCGGCGGCTGGGCCGGCTCGGTGCTCCCGCCGGTGGTCGCAGTGATCAGCGCCCTGCTGCTGCTGTGGGCGACGATGTACAAGCGGGAGGTGCTCCTGCCGGCGGTCGCAGGGATCTTGCCCGGTGGTCGCCGCCGAGGAGGGTTCTCGCAGATCGTGGTCGACACCAGCTCCGTGATCGATGGTCGGATCGTGGACGTCGGTCGCACCGGCTTTATCGTGGGCACGCTGGTGGTGCCGCGCTTCGTGCTCGACGAGCTGCAGCACATCGCCGACTCGCCGGATGCAATCCGGCGCAACCGCGGGCGACGCGGGCTGGAGATGCTGACCGCCCTCCAGAAGGACTCGATGACGCCCGTCGAGGTGAGCGAGGAGACCTACCCGGAGATCGGCGAAGTGGATGCCAAGCTCGTCGCTTTCGCGCGCGACCATGGCGCGGCGATCCTCACGAACGACTTCAACCTGAACCGCGTCGCCGAGCTGCAGGGGATCCGGGTCCTGAATATCAACGAGTTGGCCAACGCCGTGAAGGCGGTCGTCCACCCCGGCGAGGAGATGACGGTCAAGATCATCCAGGAGGGGAAGGAGCCCGGGCAGGGGGTCGGCTACCTCGACGACGGCACGATGATCGTGGTGGAGGGTGGCGGCCGGGCAATGAACCAGGAGGTCGGCGTCACGGTGACCCGTGTCCTGCAGACGGTCGCCGGCCGGATGATCTTCGCGCAGCCCCGCGACGCCCCGCCGGCCCGATGACGCACCCGTGATCGTCGGGGCGGTCCTGGTGGCGGCCGGCAGCGGACGTCGGATGGGAAGCGACAAGCTCTGGATCGACTTCTCCGGCAGGCCGGCTTGGCGCTGGGGGCTCGACGCCCTGCTGGCGGTGCCCGGCATGAGCTGGGTGGTTGTGGTGGCGCCCGGCGATGCCCTCGACCGATTCCGCGACGCGATTCCCGAGTCCGTGCGTGGACGGTGTGAAGTGGTGGCCGGTGGGGAGGAGCGCGCGGATTCAGCGCTCGCAGGCATCGCCGCGCTGAGCAGGGCGGGATTCCCCGAAAACGCCGCGGTGCTGATCCATGACGCGGCCCGGCCGGCCGCGTCCAGCGAACTGATGGAACGGATCGCGAATGCGGTGACGCCCACCGACGGGGCCGTCCCGGTGATCCCGCTCCATGATTCGCTCAAGCACGTGGACAGCTCCGGGCGAGTGGTCGGGGCGTTCGACCGCGAAGGGCTGGTCCTCGCGCAGACCCCGCAGGCCGCCACCCTGGTCGTGCTTCGTGCCGCGCTCGAGGAATCGCAGGCCTGGGGCCGCAAGATGACCGATGAGGCCGCCGCGTTCGGCGCCGCGGGCATCGTCGTGCGATCCGTGCCCGGCGAGCCCGGCAACCAGAAGCTCACCGAGCCGGGCGACGAGCAGCTGGTGGCTGGTGTTCTCGCGGCCCGCTCAATACCCCTGCTCGCGCCCGGGGTGGGGGAGGGTCAGCGCGCCGGGATGGGGTTCGACGCGCATCGCTACGGCGACGAGGGCGCGTTGCGGCTGGGCGGCGTCGAGTTCCGGGGGGAGGCAAGGCTGGCGGGGCACTCCGACGGAGACGCTGGGCTGCATGCCGTCATCGACGCGCTGCTCGGGGCGGCCGCGGCCGGCGACGTCGGCGCCCTCTTTCCCCCGAGCGATGCACGCTGGAAGGATGCCGACTCCGGCGACATGCTGCGCAGAGCGGTGTCCACGCTGGCGGCAGCGGGATGGCGCCCGGTCTCGGTTGATCTGACGATCGTCGCCGCGCACCCCGAGATCGCCCCGCGGCGCGCCGACATCGCGGCGCGGCTCGGCGAGCTGTGCGGCATTGACGCAGCCGCGGTTGGAGTCAAGGGAACGACATCGGACGGCCTCGGCTTCGGCGGCGGCGAAGGGATTGCTGCGTTCGCGGTGGCCGTCGTCGCTCACACATGAGCGACTGGATCGGGGGGCGCCGGCCGGTGGTCGAGGCGCTCGCGGCGGGCCGCCACGCGGCTCGCCTGCTGGTCGCTCACAGCGCCCGCCCCGGACCTGAGCTGAACGAGGTGCTTGCCGCGGCCCGGGGGGCATCGGTCCGCGTCGAGACGGTCGATGCGAACCGCCTGCGGCAGCTCGCCGGCTTCGACGGACACCAAGGCGTACTGCTCGAGGTGTCCGAGCGCCGCTTCGCCGACCTCGCCGAGCTGCTCGCGGCCGCCACGAAGCGCGCGCATCACCCGTTGCTGCTCATCTTGGAGCACCTTCAGGACCCGACAAACTTCGGTACGCTCCTGCGCTCTGCGGAGGCCGCGGGGGTGGACGGCGTAATCTTTCCCGAGCGAGGAGCGGCCCCACTCTCCGCCGCGGCTGTCAAGGCATCCGCCGGTGCCAGCGAGCATCTGTTGCTGGCGCGAGTGGGCGGACTGGGCGAGACGGTCCACGAGCTCCAGGAACGCGGTATCCGGCTGATCGCCGCGGACCAGGACGCCCCTCTGGCGGCCTGGGATGCCGACCTGACCGGGCCGATCGCGATCGTGGTCGGCAGCGAGGGAACCGGCGTCTCGGGCGCCATGCGACGCCGATGCGACCTGTTGGTCCGCTTCCCGATGGCGGGCAGGATCGCGAGCCTGAATGCCGCCACCGCCGGTGCTCTGCTCCTCTTCGAGGTGGTCCGTCAGCAAGCCGCGAGCGCTCGACTAGAATCGGGCCCGACGCCGACGTAGCTCAACGGTAGAGCAGTGGTTTTGTAAACCACCGGTTGTGGGTTCGACTCCCTCCGTCGGCTCCAT
>JBDTYC010000114.1:0-5301 GCA_040005815.1 Chloroflexota bacterium | reverse complement strand
GGGCCGCGGATACGCCACCGATGCGGCATGCGAAGCCCTTCGGGTAGGGTTCGAGGAGATCGGCCTGGACGAAATCGTGTCCTTCACCGTTGTCCAGAACGAACGCTCGTGGCGCGTGATGGAGCGAATTGGTCTGGTGCGTGACCCGTCACGCGACTTCGATCACCCCCGTGTGGATCCCATCGCCTACCCGGACCTGGTCAGGCACATTCTCTATCGACTCTCGCGGTCGGCCTGGAAGATGCACCAAGGCAAGACCGATGCTTGATTCGAAAGCCGGTGTGCGGGTGGTTGCGGAGGCTACTCGCTCATCTGAAATGCTGACTCCCGAGGCGCTCGGCTTCGTTGCGAGGCTGCATCGGTCGTTCAAGGGTCGGCGTCGCGAGCTGTTGGCCGCTCGTCAGGCGAGGCAGGCCGAATTCGATGCCGGGACGCTGCCGGGCTTCCTGGCAGAGACCGCGCAGATTCGCAATGACCCTGATTGGGGTGTTGCATCGGCTCCGGCGGACCTGGACGACCGGAGAGTCGAGATCACCGGCCCGGTCGAGCCGAAGATGATGATCAACGCCCTCAATTCCGGCGCGCGCGTCTTCATGGCCGATTTCGAGGACGCCCTCTCCCCCACCTGGGAGAACGTGATGACCGGCCAATGGGCGGTGCGAGAGGCAGTCCGTCGGGGCCTGACCTTCCAGACCGATGAGAAGACCTACGCCCTTCAGCCGCAGGTCGCGGCGCTGGTCATTCGGCCGCGGGGCTGGCATCTCGACGAAGCGCACCTCCTGGTCGATGGATCCCCCATCTCGGCCAGCCTCTTCGATTTCGGGCTCGCGTTCTTCCACAACGCCCGGGAGCAGCTCGACCGTGGCTCGGGGCCCTACTTCTACTTGCCGAAGCTCGAGTCCCACCTCGAGGCGCGCCTCTGGAACGATGTCTTCGTGGCAGCCCAAGAGGCACTGGAGATCCCGCAGGGCTCGATTCGAGCAACCGTTCTGATCGAGACGATCCTCGCGGCGTTCGAGATGGACGAGATCCTGTGGGAGCTGCGCGACCACGCATCGGGCCTGAACGCCGGCCGTTGGGACTACATCTTCAGCCTCATCAAGAAGTTCCACTCGCGGGACGACATGATCCTCCCCGATCGCGCCCAGGTGACGATGGCGGTGCCCTTCATGCGCGCCTACCAGCAGCTCCTGGTACGGACCTGCCATGCGCGCGGCGCGCACGCCATCGGTGGCATGAGCGCCTTCATCCCGAATCGCCGTCAGCCGGAGGTGACCGAGACGGCGCTGGCGAGGGTGCGGGAGGACAAGCAGCGCGAGGCCGGCGACGGATCCGACGGCACCTGGGTCGCGCATCCGGATCTCGTGCCCGTCGCGGCGGCGGTCTTCGACGGGGTCCTTGGGGACCGACCCAACCAGAAGGATCGCCTGCGCGACGACGTCCACGCCTCAGCTGCGCAGCTGCTCACGACGGGCGTCGTCGGTGGTCGGGTGACGGAAGCCGGCGTCGCGACCAACGTGGGCGTGGCGCTTCAGTACCTCGCCTCGTGGCTGGGCGGCAACGGCGCCGCCGCGATCAACAACCTGATGGAGGACGCCGCCACGGCCGAGATCAGCCGCAGTCAGCTCTGGCAGTGGCGCGTGCACGAAGTGACGCTCGACGACGGGAGAACAATGACCGCCGAGCTGTACGCGACGATTCGTGATGCGGAGCTGACAAGCCTTTACGCATCGGCGCCGGATGCTCCCTGGACTGATGCGGCGGCTCTGCTGGACGGCCTGGTGCTGGCCGACGAGTTCGCGGAGTTCCTGACGCTCGCGGCCTATCCCCTGCTCGGCTAGGCCCCACGCTTACGGGTCGAAGAAGGTCCAGGTGAACGGGATCTCGACCGGGGGCTGGCCGATCACGATCGCGATCTCGAGGTGGTTGGTGAGCGGGATCTCCGATGGGTCGCCGCTGTGCGGCTTTCCATCCAGGTAGACGTGGATCAGGGCATCAGGCCTGCAGAACTCACCAACGCAGTTCGCGTCCAGCCGAACGCCGAACTCGGTGAAGAACTGTCCCAGCGTGTATGGCGGGTGGTTGGTCTCGGGTGACTCCTCGTGGATCACGCCGTCCGGTTGATGCGTGTGCAGCGGCGATAGGCACGCGACCTCGCACGTGCTGACGGAATAGAAGTGTTCGGTCCCATCGGGAGTGGGCTCGTCCTTTACGCCCTTGAGACTGACGGCGATGCCGATTCCTGCGGGGATGACGACCGCCTGGCCATCGACGAATACGTGAAGGTGCGCGTGGAGGTGCGTCGTCAGATGCTCGACCTTGTCCGGCACGAGCCCGGCCTCCTCGGCCAGCGCGACCGGGTCGTCGGGAGTCGCCCAGCTTGGCTGGGTCAACGGGGCCGATGAGCCGAAGGATGCGGCCGGTGCCTTCGCCTGGCACGCCGTCAGCGCAAGGAGCCCGGCAAGCACGGCAGCGCCTGTCGCAGTCCTCATTCGTCGCATATCTCGCATCAACTTCTCCATCAGTGAATCGCGCTGACGTGAGTGTACGAGGTCAGGTCCCAAACGGGCATGACAGGTCGATCGTCAGGTGGATGGCGAGCGCTCGAGGAAGCGACCCTTCCCGCGGGCCCCGACGAAAACGCCATCCTGGACAACCGCGGCGCCACGCTGGTAGACGGATCGCACCGCGCCGCGGACCTCGCGGCCCTCGTACGGCGTGAAGTCGCCGGTGTGGTGGAGCTCCGACTGCCGGATGGTGCGCCTCGCCTGCGGGTCGAAGAGGACAAGGTCGGCATCGCGCCCGACCTCGATCGCGCCCTTGGCGTCCATGCCGAAGAGACGTGCGGGCGTGGTGGCCAGCAGGTCCACCATCCGCTCGATGGAGATCCGCCCGCCGACGACGCCCTCGTCATAGGTCACGGAGAGGAGCGTCTCGATCCCCGGTGCGCCGTTGCTGATCTGGGGGAAGGGGGGCGCCGGGCAGCGCTTTTCGACCGCCAGCCGATCGGGCACGTGGTCCGTCGCCACCAGGTCCAGGCCGCCTGCCCGGAGGCCGAGCCAGAGGGCGCCACGATCCGACTCGGAGCGGAGCGGCGGTGAGATGACGCTCCGAATGACCTCCTGCTCATCGTCCGCGTCGTATCGAGCATCGGTCAGGGTCAGGTAGTGGGGGCATGTCTCGGCGAAGACGGGCCAGCCGCGCGCCTTGGCCGCGGCAACCTCCGCCAGCGCATCGGCGCAGGAGAGGTGGACGATGTAGACCGATGCGTCGGCCGCCCTGGCGAGGGCGATGGCACGATGCGTCGCCTCCGCCTCCGCGTAGGTCGGGCGAGTCAGAGCGTGATGGCGGCACGAGACGTTGCCGCGGGCCACGGCCTCCGCGACGAGCCCGTCGATGACGGTGGCGTTCTCGCAGTGGACCTGGAGCATCCCGCCGTGTTTGCCCATCGTCCTCAGCGCCGCGAAGAGCCGCTCATCGCTGAGGCGGAAGTCGTAGACCATGAATGCCTTCGCACTCGGCACGCCGGCCGCGATCAGCTCGGGCAGCTCGTTGATCGGGTCGTCCTGCTGGCCGCTGATGACGGCAGAGAGCCCGAAATCGATTGCGGACTCGCCGTCAGTCCGCGCCCGGAATTCGCGCATCCCTGCAAGCAAGGAGCCCGCGCCCTCGTCGCTGATGCCGGTGCCAGGGTTGTTGAAGGCGAGAAAGGTCGTCGTTCCGCCGAAGGCAGCTGCGGCAGAGTCGGCAAAGAACCGGTCCGGCTCGGTTTCGCTGGGCAGCCGGGTGTGGGTGTGGACGTCGACGCATCCGGGGAGCACCAGGAGGCCATTCGCATCCACGGACGGGATGTCGCGGTGCGCGTCCGCTGCCTCCCCCACCTCGGCGATGCGACCGTCGGCGATCATCACGGCGGCCGTGGATGAGCCTTGGGCGGTGACGATCGTGCCGCCACGAATGACGAGGTCAGCCACCCTCCGGGTCCGTCCCGCGTCTGCGACGGCGCCTCCGGCGCATTGGCTGGCCAGTCCCGGCAGCCATCTGCCCACCAGTCCGCGCCACGGTCGGCAGGAAGACGACCCATTCGCGGCCCATCGTCAACGCCTCTCAGCTGGCTCGTCGCCCCCGTCGACGCCGGGCGGCTCGCCGGCGCCGGTCGGATGATCGATGTACGCGGTCGGGACGTCCCAGGCGGAGCTGCTGGACTCCTCGTAGAAGTCCGGGCGGTTTGCGTCGAGATACGGCGCAATCGCGCCGGGCGCGCGACCACGGTCAAGCCGCCACGCCGCGAACCCGATCACAACCAGGATGGCCAGCAGCGCGAGCGGCAATGAGATGACCTTGACGAGCACGATCGCGACGACGACGGCAAGGACGATCAGCAGAACCACGGCAACCTCCGGCCCTACGATCCTACGCCTTGGAAAGCTCGATCTCCGGTGCCCCCTCCGGATGAATTCATGGAGCGGGCGGCCGCTCCTCGACGTCGACGCCAGGTGGCGTTCCGGCGGAGGACGGTTTGTCGCTATAAGCCGTCGGCCAGTCGCCCAGCCCTCCCGCGTCGTTGTAATTGACAAGGTTGGGCTTGTTCGGATCGAAATGAACGGAGGCGTCGCCGACAGTCCGTCCCCGGCGCCGATCGAGCGACTGGCCGACGGCGATCACGACAACCAGGCTGATGGGAATCAGCAGGAGGCCCAATAAGAATCCCCAGATCCCTACCTGCAGCCCCAGCCACCGGGTCGCCGCGAGACCGGCGGCAACAACGATCAAGATCAGCCAGACCACGGCCCACCTCCCTTTTGCTGCTCTGGACGCGACTCCAGCTCGAATACGTGTCTGCGCACGCTCATCAGCCGCTCTCGGCGATCTCGATCTCCTGAGCGCCGTCCCACAACACGAGCCGGCCGACCTCGCGAAGGCGGTCGCGCCAGCCGTCATCGGCCTCCAGGGTTGCGAAGTGATTGCCGGCAAGCTGGCCCAGCTTGGAGGAGAACGAGCAGGCGCCGTAGGGAAAGAGGATCTCGCACTCGGACAGGTCGCCGGTGTACAGGAGCAGCTCCCCGGGGGCGGGATGCGAAGTGTGGTGCTCGTAGCCGACGCCAGTCCGGAGGTCGCCCAGCGGGATCCAGGTCCCCTCGCCGCTCCAGCGGCAATGGATGAGCTGCGACTCCATCGGCAGCAGCCGACGCACGGCCTCGACCGTTCGTGGCGCCCCGGGCTCCCATCGGGCGGTAAAGTTCAGCTCGCCTACCCGGATCGTCAGGTTCGGCATGTGCGGAGGATAGCAGTGGCCGATCC
>JBDTYC010000113.1:0-5306 GCA_040005815.1 Chloroflexota bacterium | reverse complement strand
CCGATTCTAGCGCAGCACGCTACGCTCGCCTGCCATGGTTAGCCCGATGCGCCTAACGCGGCAGAGGGTTCGGGCCGGTCGCCGTCACAAGGCGCTGCGGGACCCAGTCATCGACGTGGACGAAGCCGTCGAACGGGACCCCTCCCTGGAGGACGCGGACGTCATGCAGTGAGCGTCGGTGGAACTTCACGTGGGTGAAGTCCTCGAAGAGGACGTAGTACGGCTCATTGTCCGCGCTCTGGAACTGCTGCCCGGTCAACGCGGCACGGTGCTCCCGCGAGAAGGCATCCACCTCCTCGCCGATGACGACCCCGAGGTGCTCAAGACCCATCTTGTAGACGCGCTGGTGGACCGGCGGGATGAGCTCGATGAGCGGGACCGACATCCCGTCGAGGACCTCGAGCGGCGTGGCGAGGAGGATCATCGAGATCGGCCGGCCATTCCAGACGTTCTCGCTGTTCGCGGTCGCGTGGCGTTCGAGCAGGGTCCGCAGGTGGACGTACTGGTCCCACTCCGGCACGCGGAACGCGAGGTGGCTGAGCGGGTACGGGCGGATGTCGATGCCCCGGGCGAGCAGGCGGTCGTGCTGCTGCGCGACGAACGCCCGATAGTCCCCGATGATGTCGCCTACTGGATCGGCCATGGCTTCTCCTCGTCGGCCGCCATGGTACGACGCGGTGCGCGCCCACCCCATCAGCTACCTCGTGGGACGCTCCCGGTCGGACATCTCCAGGATGTCGAGCATCGGCAGGTCGCGCTGGTACTCGCTGAACTCGAACTCCGGCCCGCAGCGCAGGGCGTCGTACGGGCAGGCATCGGCGCAGATGCCGCAGAAGATGCATCGGCTCATGTCGAGCTGGTAGGTCTCCAGCGTGCGCGGTCGCGGCATGAGCGCGCCGACGGGGCAGGTCTCGGCACATCGACCGCATGACACGCACGGCGTCTCATTGAGCGACACGAAATCGGCGGTGGTGACGAGCGAGTCAAAGCCCTTGCCGATGAAGTCGTAGCATCCCGCACCCACGATGTCCTTGCAGACCTGGGCGCAGCGGCCGCAGTCGATGCAGCGCGAGTAGTCGCGGAGGATGAAGGAGTGCGTCTCGTCACGGCCGTAGCCGTGGTTGACGCCGACGTAGGGGTTGTCCTGGATCGAGCGCTCGTCGATCGCCATGTTGAGCGTCGTCTCGTACTCGATCGCGGCCTCGCGCAGGTCGCAGTGGCCGATCGCCTCGCACGTGCACTGCAGGCAGCGCCCCGCCTCGGCCATCGCCTGGTCGCCGGTGTAGCCGAACTCGTACTCGCCGAAGCTCGTCTTCCGCTCATCCGCGCCGAGCTTGCCCATCACCGCCTTCGGCTCCTTCACGTCGTCGGTGAAGGGTACGATCGTCAGGAAGTTGGGCTGCGGCTCGGATACGATCCGGCGCACCTGCGGGTCGTCGAGGTCGTGGCCGCGCAGCCAGTAGTCGATCGCATACGAGGCACGCCGTCCCTCGCCGATCGCCTCGACCACGGTGGTCGCGCCGGCGCGCACGTCGCCCGAGGCGAAGACCTTCGGCAGGCCAGTGCGGAAGATGTCGTCCTCGCTGACCAGGGTGCCGCGGCGGCTCTGCTCGAGCTGGCCGCGGACGTCCTCGGGCTCGCTGTCGATCCAGGAGAGCTCAGGTCCCTGGCCAATGGCGCCCAGCACCGTGTCGCAGCTCACGACGAACTCGGTGCCGGGCATCGGCTCTGGACGACGACGACCCTTCTCGTCGGGCTCGCCCAGGTGCATCCGCTGGAACTCGACGCCGGTGACCTTGTTCTTCTTGTCGGTGATGATTCGGACCGGCGCGGCCTGGAAGATGACCCGCGCCCCCTCTTCGATCGCCTCGTGGACCTCGTCCTGCGCCGGCATATCCTTCAAGTCGCGGCGGTAGACGAGCGTCACCTCGCCGGCGCGCTGGCGGAGGCTGGTCCGCGTGCAGTCGATCGCGGTGAAGCCGCCGCCGATGACCACGACCCTCGCGTCCTTCAGCGCCGGGATCTCGACGCCGCGCGAGCTGTTGTAGAGGTTCTCCAGGGCGTTGACGACACCATCGGCGTCCTCGCCCGGAATCCCCATCTCGTTCGACTTGTAGCAGCCGATTCCCACGTAGACCGCGTCGTAGCCCTGCTCCAGCAGGTCGGCGACGTGAAAGTCGCGCCCGAGGCGCATGTTCGGCCTGAAGGTCGCGCCCAGCTCCCAGACGTGGTTCAGCTCGCGGTCCATCCACTCCTTCGGCAGCCGATAGGCCGGGATCCCGTAGCGCAGCATGCCGCCCTGCTCCGGATCCGCCTCGTAGACGTCGCAGTGGTGGCCGCGCAGCTGCAGGTAGTAGGCGGCCGACATCCCGGCCGGGCCTGAGCCGATGACGGCCACGCGACGACCGGAGTCGGGCTCCTTGGGCCAGGGCGTGGGGGCCGGGGCATCGACCTCGAGCACGCGATCCGCGCAGTAGCGGTGCGAGTCGCGGATCGCTATGGCGGTGTCCACTTCCTCGCGCCGGCAGTGGGTCTCGCACGGTGCGGGGCAGACGCGGCCGAGGATGGCGGGGAAGGGCAGCGAGCGCTTCAGGATGCGGGTGGCTTCTTCCCAGTTGCCCAGGGTGTTCTGCTTCAGGTATCCCGGGATGTCGACCCGGGTGGGGCACTTGAACTGGCAGGGCGGCAGGCAGTACGCGTCGTGGTCGCTGAAGATCAGCTCCAGCACCATCCGGCGGTTCTCGACCAGCCGATCAGAGTGGGTCGTGATGACCATCCCCTCCTCGATCTGGGTGCCGCAGGAGATGGGGGTGTTCTCCTGGCCCTCGACCTCGACCACGCAGATGCGGCAGGCTCCGTAGGGTGCCAGCTTCGGCTCGTAGCAGAGGGTCGGGACGTCAATCCCCAGCACACGAGTGGCCTGCAGGATGGTCTGGCCCGCTTCGGCCTGGACCTCCTGCCCGTTGATGGTGACGGTGATCTTGCGGGTGCCGGGGACCATCGGCCAGATGGGCGTGTAGTCCTCGGGGCGCAGCGGCGTGCCCTTGCCGTTCCCGTTGCCGTTGGTGGTGAAGCTCATGGCCGGCCCATCTTAGAGGTGCGCGACCGGCGCGATGAGCGGCGCGACCGGCGTGGTGCGGCAGGCGCCGGCCAGGCACTCGCCGCGCTCGGCGTGGGCGCGGTACTCGTCCGGGAAGCGGTCGAGGGTGGTCAGCATCGGCCCCGGCGCGCGCGCCTCGAGGTGGCAGAGCGCGGTGTCAGTCATCTTGCGGGACAGCTCGCGGAGCAGCAGCAGGTCGTTCGGCCGCGGGCTCGCAGCCAGGATCCGGTCGAGTGTCTCGACCAGGCGCTTCGTGCCGATCCGGCATGGCACCGCCTTGCCGCACGCTTCGCGGGCGGAGTAGTCGAGGAAGAAGCGGGCCGAGTCGACCATGCAGGTGTCGGCGTCGGCGACGAGGAACTGCCCCAGACCGATGCCGGCGCCCGCGGCGTGAAGCGGGGCGAAGTCGTAAGGGGTGCCAAGGTCCGCGATCGCACCGCCGCCGGGCCCGCCGACGAAGACCGCCTTGGTCGTCCCGGTGCCGCCGCCGGCGAACGCCACGATCTCGGAGAGCGGCGTGCCGAGGGCGACCTCGGCGAGGCCCGGCTGTGCCACGCGCCCATAGATGCTCACCAGCTTCGTCCCCGGAGCGTCGTTCGAGCCGATGGCGCGGAACTTCTTGGCGCCGTGAGTCGCAATCCAGGCAGCGTGGGCCAGCGTCTCACCGTTCTGGACCGTCGTCGGCGCGCCGCCGAGGCCACGCTCGGTCGGGTACGGAGGCCGGATCACCGGCATCCCGCGGTCGCCCTCCAGCGCGGCCAGCAGCGCCGTCTCCTCGCCTGCGACGAGCGCGACGGCCCCCTCCGAGACGCGCACCACGCACGAGAAGTCGGTGCCCATGATCAGGTAGCCGGCCAGGTGCGCCGCCTCCGCCGCGACGATCGCTGCGCGGAGGCGCTCAATTGCCACCGTCCAGTCGCGGCGCACGGCGATGACGGCGTCCGATGCGCCGGTCGAGAAGGCGGCGAGCAGCACGCCCTCGAGCACGAGATGCGGATTCCCCTCGGCCAAGGCCCGGTCGCCGAGCGCCGTCGGATCGGCGCCGATCAGATTGGCGACGACCACCTTGCTCTCGCCCGCGGCGGCTCGAGCGGCGCGCCACTTGTCGGCGGTGCGGTAGCCACCGCCACCGCGGCCGCGGAGCCCGGCATCGGCAATTTCGTCGATCGTGCCCTGGGGCCCGAGCTTCTCGATGGCGCGGGTCAGGCCCGCATAGCCCCCCGCCTTGCGGTAGCTGTCGATGCTGGTCGAGTCGATGACCCCGATCCCCGCCAGCAGGCGCTGGTCGCCGCCGGGCAGGATCCGGATCTGCGGAGAGAGGCTCGTATCGGTCATGGGGCTCAGCTCGCCGTTCCGGCGGCAGCCCTGGCGCGGGCGGGCGCCTTGCGGCGCTCTGCCACCACGTGACGGCCCTGGTCGACGGTGAGCGGGCCATACACCATCGTGTCGATGCGCAGCGCGGGCGAGAGGGCTCCGGCGGCGACGTCATCGCTCACCGCCAGGCTGACGGTCCCGTCAGCGGTCGTCTCGCCCGGCTGGATCCCCAGGTCAGTGCACAGCGCACTCAGGAGCGCCTCGCCGCCGGCGAAGCGGCATGCGGCGCAGTTGCAGACCGTGACCAGGTGCCCATTAGTGGGGAGGAGGCGGAAGCCGCCGAGGCCGGCGGCGCCGAAGATCTGCGCCCAGTGGATCGACATCCGTTCGCTCACCTCGCGCAGCGCGCGCTCGGGAAGATAGCCGTAGCGCTCCTCGATCGCGGAGAAGATCGCGACCAGCGCCTCGGGGCGGCCGCCGAACCCGTCGATGACGCCGTGCAGCCAGGACGTGTCCACCGCCTCGTCCCAGCGCGCCGCGTTGCGCATCGGCTCAGCCGGCAGTCCGGCTCGCCGGTAGGCGTTCGGGTCCTTCCGTTCGTCGTAGATCTCCGGCAGGCCGTAGCGGATGCGCTTGCCGGTCGAGTCGAAGCCGCTCATGTCGATCGCCTCCACCGGGCAGACCTGCGCGCACTGGAAGCAGACCTCGCACTTGTGCTCGCCGAACGGGTCGTAGATCAGGTCGAGGCGGCCACGCCATCGGTCCGGCATGGTCGGGCGAGACTCCGGGTACTGGTTGGTGACCTTGGGCGCCCAGTAGTTGCGCGCCGTCTGGCGCAGCCCCTTGAGGATGCCGAGGCCCGGGATCGTCACAGCTTGAAGACCAGCACCGC
>JBDTYC010000112.1:0-5329 GCA_040005815.1 Chloroflexota bacterium | reverse complement strand
GTCGGGGAGCGGGTCACGCTGCGCGCGATCGGGTCACCTGACGGACTCCTCGGCGCGATGGAGCGCCCAGGTGGGATCATCTCGCAGCTCAAGCTGTTTATCAAAGCCACCATCCAGATCCGGCAGGCGGAGGCGGTGGCGCTGCCGGCGAGCGACGGGTCGCTCCAGCCGGTGGTCGGGGTCCCGGCCGAATGAGGAGACGATGCAGGAGCTGATCGACCTGGCACTCGACGTGGCGCGCACCGGCGGAGCCGGCTATGCCGACATGCGGATCGTCGAGCGTGATACCGAGTCGCTGACCGTAAAGAATGGGAACCTCGCCGAGGCGAGCTCCAACCGCTCGGCTGGGTTCGGGGTCAGGGTGCTGGTCGACGGCGCCTGGGGATTCGCCGGCAGTTCGCGAATCGAACGAGCGGAGGTGGAGCGGACCGCCCGTGAGGCAGTGGCCATCGCCCGGGCAAGCGGCCTGACGACTCGCGAGCCGATCGTGCTCGACGACTCGCCCCCCGCCGTGGCGGAGTACCGAACTCCGGTTCGCGAGGACCCCTTCACCGTCCCGCTCGATGAGAAGCTGCGCATCCTCTTCGAAGCCGATGCAGTGATGAGCAACGTCGCCGGCGTCACTCTGCGCACAAGTGGCATGGAGTTCGGTCGCGAGCGGAAGACGTTCGCCTCGAGCGAGGGAGCGCGCATCGAGCAGGAGATCGTCGACTCGGGGGCGGGGATCGAGGCGATGGCCTTCAACGACAGCGAGGTCCAGCGCCGCAGCTACCCGCAGTCAGCCAGCGGCCAGCATGTGACCGGCGGCTTCGAGGCGGTCCGCGATCTGCAGCTGGTCGAGAACGCGCAGCGCATCGCCGAGGAGGCGGTCGCGCTGCTGGATGCGCGGCAATGTCCGTCGGGCGAGATGACGCTGATCATCGACTCCCCGCAGCTGGCGCTGCAGGTCCACGAGTCGTGCGGCCATCCCATCGAGCTGGACCGCGTCCTCGGCATGGAAGCCAGCTTCGCGGGCACCAGCTTCCTGACCATCGACAAGCTCGACGTGCTCCAGTACGGCAGCGAGATCGTGAATATGGAGGCCGATGCGACCGCCCCCGGCGGCCTCGGCACCTTCGGATTCGACGACGAGGGGGTGGCGGCCCAGAAGGTCCCGATCGTGACCGCTGGCCGCCTGGTCGGCTACCTCACCAGCCGTGAGACCGCGCCGATCATCGGCCGGCGCAGCATGGGCAGCAGCCGAGCCTCGGGCTGGAATGTCATCCCGCTGATCCGCATGACGAACGTGAACCTGCGGCCGGGGACGGCGGGCACCCTCGAGGACCTCATCGCAGACACGCCCAACGGACTCTTCGTCAGCACGAATCTGTCGTGGAGCATCGATGACCGGCGCCTCAACTTCCAGTTCGGGACGGAAATCGGCTGGCTGATCAAGGACGGGCGGCTGACCGAGATGGTCAAGAACCCGACCTACACCGGCATCACGCCGAAGTTTTGGGGAAGCTGCGACGCCATCTGCGGACCATCGGAGTGGCAGCTGTGGGGGGTGCCCAACTGCGGCAAAGGTGAGCCGATGCAGACCCATGGCGTGGGCCACGGCGCGGCGCCGGCTCGATTCCGTGGCGTCGAGGTCGGGGTCGGGCGATGGTAGACGAGCGGACGGACCGGGCTGAGGTCGACGCACTGCTCTCACGGGCCCTGTCACTGGCAACCGATGCCGAGGCGGAGGCGATGTTCACCGAGCGGAGCGCCGCGCTGACCCGCTTCGCCAACTCGCGGATCCATCAGAACGTGGTCGAGCGTGACGCTACCCTGCGGCTCCGCCTGGTGCACGGCGATCGCACCGGCGTTGCCAGCACGAATCGGCTCGACGACGAGGGACTGCGCGAAGCAATGGCGCGGGCCTCGGCAACGCTGGCGCTGGCGACGCCGAATTCGCACGCCGCTCCGCTGGCGACGCCGAATCCCTCCGGCGCCGAAGCCGGCCTCGGCTTCGTACCCGCCACCGCAAATGCCGATCCGGACCTGCGGGCCGCGGGCGCTCGGGCGGTAATCGGCGCCGGCGATGACGCGCACCTCGAGTCGAGCGGAGCATTCTCGACCGAGACCGCGACCCTGGCCGTCGCCAACACGCGCGGGATGCGGAATGTGCACAGCGTCACCCAGGCCAAATTGCTCACCGTGATGATGGGCGCGAATGGCGCCTCCGGCTACGCCCAGGCGACCGCGCCCGACATCCGAGCCATCGACCCCTCCGCCGTGGGCGAGGAGGCGGCCGACAAGGCGACCCGCAGCACCGATGCAGTGGAGCTTGAGCCGGGCGAGTATCCGGTGGTGCTCGAGGAGTACGCCGTCGCGACGCTGCTCGAGTACCTCTCGTGGGTCGGCTTTTCGGCTCTTGCCGTGGAGGAGGGGCGCTCGTTCATGGAGCTCGGCCAGCAGATCATGGGTCCGAACGTCTCCATCTGGGACGACGGCCTGGATCCGCAGGGGCTGCCGACCGCGATCGACTACGAAGGGGTTCCCAAGCAGCGGGTCGATCTCATCACCAATGGAGTGGCGCACGCAGTGGTTCACGACACCTCCAGCGCGGCGCGGGCCGGAGTTGCCTCGACAGGGCACGGCCTGCCGGCCCCGAATGCGCTGGGGCCAATGGCATGGAACCTGTTCATGTCGCCCGGATCGAGTGCCAAGGAGGTGATGCTCTCCGGCATCGAGCGCGGCGTATGGGTGACTCGCTTCCATTACGTGAACATCGTTCACGCCAAACGCGGCATCCTGACCGGGATGACCAAGGACGGCACCTTCCTGATCGAGGATGGCCGCATCACGCACCCGATTCGGAACCTGCGCTTCTCGCAGTCGATCCCGGATGCCTTCAGCGCAATCGAGGCCATCGGTTCCGAGACGCGTCTCGTTGCCGCCGAGTACTCCGGCATCAACGTGCGCGTGCCAGCCCTGCGTCTCGCGAAATTCGCGTTCACTGGAGCCACCGGCGCCGAGGGACCGGGCTAGAGGTGGCTGCCGTCGATTTGCGCATTGACGACCGGATCGCGCTCCGGAAGGCACACCCATGCGGGAGCCATGCGTGGCTCGTCACGCGTCTGGGCGCTGACATCGGGCTCGCGTGCGAGGGGTGCGGGCATCGGGTCCTGATGGATCGGCTGGACGTGGAGCGACGATTCACGGGCCACCTGCAGCGCGGCCCGCAGGCGGAGGCCTGAGCGTGGCCCACTTGGAGCTGCCGCCTCACGTCGATCTGCCGGCCGACCTCCCGGTCTCCGAGCCATCGCGCTCGGTCTTTCAGAATCGCTCGTTCTTGCTCCTGTGGGTGGCCCAGGTGCTCAGCCAGCTGGCCAGCAACATGGTCCTTGCCGGCCTGATGGCGACGGTGGTGATCGCCACCGGGTCGAACACTGCCAACGCGGTGCTGATCCTGACCTTCCTGGTGCCGGCGGTCGCCTTCAGCGCCGTGGCCGGAGTTCTCGTCGAGCGGAGCGACGCACGGCTGATCATGTTGGCGTCAAACCTGCTGCGCGCCGGGGGAATCGTCCTCTTCCTGCTCGTCGGCAGCAACGTGGGCCTGATCTTCGTCATCAACCTGCTGGTCGCGACGGTGACCGCGTTCTTCATTCCGGCCGAGCTCACCGCCATCCCGAGGCTGGTGGATCGACACCAGCTGATGGCTGCCAACTCGACCTTTGTGCTCACGATCAACGCGACCTTCGCCATCGGCTTTGGCTTCCTCGGTCCGCTGCTGCTGACGACCGCCGGCGTAAGCGCCGTCTACGTTGTGGTGGCGGTCATGTTCGGCCTCGCCGCGCTTGCCGTCATTCCGCTACCCGCCGTCAAGCCTGAGAAGCGCGCGGAGATCGGAGTCAGGGAGACCGGACAGGCGCTCACCGCGGTCTTTGACCAGCTCAAGGAAGGCGTGGCCTTCGTCCGCTCCAATCGGGCAATCGCCTGGTCGCTGGCCTACCTCGGCATCGCAGCCAGCCTGATTGCGGTCATGGGCGCGATCGGGCCTGGCTTCGCGACCGACATCCTCCTGCTCCGTCCCCAGGATTTCTTCTTCGTGATGGGGCCCGCCGGCCTGGGAGCAGTGCTTGGAATCCTCTTCCTGAATGCCTACGGCGGCAATATCCCCAGACGGCTCCTGATCGACATCGGGCTGGTCTCGATGGGAATCACCCTCGTCGGCCTGGCACTGGTGAAGCCGATCACGGTCTTCCTCTCGCCAGCGCTCGCTCCGATCGAGCACAACCTGCCCGCGGCGCTGAGTCCGATTCTGTCGCTGATCGCCCTGGTGGTGGTAATTGGCATCACAGCTGGCGTCGAGTATGCGTTCGTCGCCATCCCGGCCCAGACCGCCCTCCAGGAGGACCTGCCGGTCGAGGTTCGTGGACGCATCTTCGGCATCCTCAATACGCTTCTCTCGGTGGCCTCCTTCCTCCCGGTGCTGGTTGGGCCGGCAGCCGCCGACCTGCTGAACATCGTGGTCCCAGGAGCCGGCATCCCGGTCGTGATGGCCGTGCTCGGCCTCATCACCCTCTGGATGGGCGTCGCCTCCTGGCGCCGCAACGCCGCTGCCGGCCTCCACGATGGTGCACCGGCAACCCCGTCCCATGGCGACTAGGCTCACCGCCGCGGCCATCCTGGTTGCCTCGGCCGTCATCGCCTGGCTGGCCATCACTTTCGCGGTGGTGGCGCGGGCGCTCCAGTCGGCGATCGCCATCTCGCTGGTGTACGTTGCCTACCTGGCCCTGCGTGGCTACCAATCCATGCGCGAGGCCCGCCTGACGGGCGCGACTGGGGATCGACCGTGGGTCACGCTCCTCGTGGCGGCCCGCAACGAGGCCCCGGTCATCGCTGCGACGCTCGCCGGCCTGGTTCGGCAGGACTATGCCGATGGCAGCGGCCCCCGCTTCGACGTGCTCCTGGTCGACGACGGCTCGACCGATGAGACCGGGGCGCTGGCCAGCCGGGTGGTCGCCGAGAATCCGGAGCGGCTGCGGGTCGTACGCCGTGAGGAGGCCGACGGGCCACGCATGAAAGCTGCGGCCCTCAGCTTCGCCCACCCGCATGCTCGTGGCGACGTGATCGGCGTGGTGGATGCCGATGCGACTGTCTCGCCGGAGTTCATTTCGCGCGTCATGGACGCATGGCGCGCTGACCCCGGTGCGGTCGCCATCCAGGCGCAGCGCCGAGCGCACAACCGAGGTGACGGGTGGCTCGCTGCCGCACAGGACGAGGAGCTGCTGATGGACATGGCCAGCCAGTGCGGGCGTCATGCGACCGATGGCACCGCCGAGCTGCGCGGCAACGGCAT
>JBDTYC010000111.1:0-5359 GCA_040005815.1 Chloroflexota bacterium | reverse complement strand
TCTTGGCGGCGGGGACCTCACTCCGCGTGAGTGAGGCCGGCGGCGCGGCCGCCGAGACCCTGGTGACCGGGACAAAGGCGGCCTTGTAAATGTTCACCATTGGGGTCCCGCCGCGCCATGCAAAGAAGGCTTCGGCCTCGGTCTGTGCGGTCTTTGCCTCTGGATCACGGTCGCCAGCCAGGAGGCCCCAGATCAGGCCATCGAAAGCGCCGCCCTGCAGGTCGCTGGTCTCATGGCGAAGCGTGAGCGCCTTTCGATACCCGGCGCGTGCGTCCTCCCATCGACCGCTCCGTGCGAGCTGCCCGGCCTCGGCCGCCGCGAGGGCGGCGGCCGCAACACGCCCGGTCTGCGCCTGCGCCCGCAGCATGGTGATCGCCTCTGCGAGCTTGGCATCGAGTGCGCCGGCCACGGCCGCCTGCGCTGCGAGATCTGGTCCGTCCACGGAGAAGTTGTCGTCCTTCCCCGCCGCGAGCGCCTGCCGGGCCGCCGTCGTCCAGTCCCCCTGGACAAGGGCAATCTGGGCCCCGCCCACCTCCAACGCCGCGGTTCCGAGCCGGCTGTCCATCTCCTGACCCGCGGCCCTGGCGATCTCCATCTGGGCGGACGCACGCTCGTGGTCGCCCCGCAGCGCGGCCAGTATGGCCCTCAGCTGCGCAAAGCCGAGCCGATAGAACGGGTGGATCGTCTCCGTCTCCTCGAGCGCCTCGATCTCCTTCATCCAGGCACCCCACTCACCGAGCCGGATGGCTCCGAACCCAAGCAACATCAGAAACTGCTGGACGAAGCCGCCGTTCTCAAGCCTGATGGCGAGGTCGTAGCCTTCGCGCTCCAGTGCATCGCCACCCTTGAGGTCGTCTGCCAGGGTGATTCCGAGCAGGTTATTCCGGGCGCGAAGCGACGCCTGGGAGAGGCCATACCGATCCGCCTCGGCTGCAGCCCCCCGCAGTAGCGCGGCAGCTTCCGTGCGGCGGCCGATGATCATCAACGCCGTGCCCTTGTTGATGAGGGCCTCGACCACCGGTCGAATCAGGACGTGGTGACCGGCCAGGATCAGTGAGCGATCGGCGGTGTCGACCGCCTCCGGGGCACGCCCCGTCATCATGTACACCCGTGAGAGCTCGGCCAGGAGAGCGGCGTACTCGGCGGATTCGGCCAGGTCCTCGCTCTCGGCCCGCGCCTCCTCGAAGATGGTGACGGCTTGGCCCTCGAGCTTCGTGGTGGTGTGATGGCGACCCAGCCAGGTGGCCGCTCGAAGCACCCCGGGCAGGTCGCCCATGGTCCGATACAGCTCGCGAGCCAGTCGCGCGTGCTCGATCGCCTTCGTCAGATCGGCGGAGGCCTCGCCAGACTCGGTCGCGCGGAGGTACAGCGCGGCCTGCTCCGCAGGGTCCGTGGTGATGGCGATCGCCTGCTCGAGATAGCCGACGGCCTGCGTGTGCGAATGGAGGGACGCTGCACGCTCGGCCGCGGCCTGGAGCGCGATCCGCGCCTGGGCGGCCAGCGCATCGGCTTCGTCGCCGGCGCGCGATGCCTGGTAGGCAGCGAAGTAATGGCTGGCGAGGACCCCCACGGCCTCCTCCTCCCCGAGCCCCTCGAGGAATCGGGCGGCGGCGAGGTGCCGGGTCCGGCGATCGCCGCGGGCCAGGGACGCGTAGGCAACCTCGCGCACGACGGCCTGAACAAACTGGTACTGGCCGCGCTCCGGGGAGCGCGGATCGGCGTCGACCGTCAGCATCTGGCTGCGGACCAGCCGCTCGAGCGGCTCGGCCAGGCTTGGGGGATCCTTGCCGCTGACCGCAACCAAAGCATCGAGCGTGAAGCTCTGTCCCAGGACCGACGCATCCTGCAGCACCGAGCGATCCTCGGGCTTGGCGGCGTCCAGCCGGGAGGCGATGAGCGCCTGCAGCGTCTCGGCCACGCCAATCGAGCCGATGTCGCCGACCAGGCGATATCGGCCTTCCTCGGGAACGAGCAGCTCGCGGTCCAGCAGCATGCGGACGGTTTCGACGGCGTAGAGCGGGATGCCCTCGGCACGCCCCACGATCTGGCGCAGCGCAGCGGCCGGCAGGCCGGGGACCATCCCCTCCAACATCTGGGCGATCTGGGCATCCGGCAGCGACTCGAGGTGGACGCGCGTCACGCTGCGCACGCTGCTGCCCCAGTCCGGTCGGCGATCCAGGAGCTCCGGGCGCGCCAGCGCGATGACGAAGATCGGCTCCGTACGTGCCCAGTTCAGGAGGTTCTCGACGAAATCGAGCATGCCCTGGTCGGCCCAGTGCAGGTCGGTGAAGACCATGATCACCGGGTTCTGCTGGGCCACCCTTACGAAGAACGTGCGCCAGGCGGCGAAGAGCTCCTCGCGCCCCTCGGCCGGCAACTCCTCGATGCCGAGCAGGCCGAGCAGGCGCGGCGTGATCCAGCGACGCTCCGTCGGGTCCGGCACATACCGTTCGAGGCATGCCGTCAGCGCGGCCCGGGCGGTCTCCTCGTCGTCCCCCTCCGCGGCGCCCGCCCGACGGCGGACCATCTCGGCCAGCGCCCAATAGCTGATCCCGTCGCCATACGAAGGTGAACGACCCTCGTGCCAATTGGCGGTGTCCACCACCCCGTCGAGGTACTTCTCGAACTCCCAGGCGAGCCTGGACTTGCCGATTCCGGCCTCGCCGATGACCGTGATCAGCCGCGATTTGCGCTCGCGCGCCGTAGCGTCGAACTGATCCTTCAGGAGGCGCAGCTCGTCGTCACGTCCCACGAACGGCGGCTCGAGCAGTTCGCGCCGCCCCGTTCCGCCCCGCATCGCGACGACCGCGGTTGCTCTCCAGGCAGGGATCGCCAGAGCCTTCCCCTTGAGCGTCTGCTCCCCCGCCTCCTCGAACGCGATGGCCGTTGAGGCGGCCCGCATCGTCGCCTCGCCAACGAGGACGGCGCCCGGCGCGGCCGCCGACTGGAGGCGACTGGCGGTGTTGACCATGTCGCCGGCCACGATCCCCTGGTTGGTGGCGCCAATCGTCACCGCCGCCTCGCCGGTGAAGACCCCGGCCCGTGCCTGGATCGGGTGCGCCTCGTCACCGAGCGCCGGAACAGCCGCGACCAGCTCGAGTGCGGATCTGACCGCGCGCTCGGCGTCATCCTCGTGAGCGGTGGGCGCTCCCCAGACCGCCATCACCGCATCGCCGATGAACTTCTCGACCGTCCCCCCGTGCCGCTCGATGACCCCACGCGCGAGGTCGAAGTAGCCAGTCAGCAGCTCGCGTGTCTCTTCCGCATCCCGGCCCTCCGCCAGCGTGGTGAAGCCGACCAGGTCCGCAAACAGGACCGACACCAGCCGCCGCTCCGCTCCAGCCTCCGCGGCACCGGCGGTGGGAGCAGTCGCCGTGCCTGGCGTGGCTCCGGCCTGCATCGCGGAGCCACACTCACCACAGAACTTGACGCTCGCCTGGTTGAGCGTCCCGCAGCCCGCGCAGGCGACGCCCAGGCCCTTTCCGCACTCCGCGCAGAACTTGCGGCCGGCCTCGTTGGTGGTGCCGCAGTTGGCGCAGACGACCGGCGGATTGTCCATGGGATGAGACAGTAACGAATGGAGGCGCTTGAGGGAAGTAGCGCAAACCGCTGGCAGCGGCTGTGCGTGCCCGCTGAGCGGGCACGACGCGCAACTTCACGATGGAATCGAGGCCTCGTTCGTGGTCGTGCCCGCCGGCCGGGCAGCGATGGGAATCCAGAGCCTCCGTCCGCCGGTTCAGGCAGCAATCTTCCGGGTTATGCCCGCTCAACGGGCACGGGCCTCGGTTGCGCCCGGCTACCCTGCCCGGATGCGGAAGATCTGGTTCTGGATCGTGGGCCGCACGGGCACAAGCGTGCTGGCGCGGTGGCTGCACGCCCCGCTGTAACGGTGGACCGGCGGCGCGGGCGGGCTCGGTCGTTCGGTGGGCAACCTGACGGTGCTGTTGACCACGACGGGACGGCGCAGTGGCAGGCAGCGGACGATGGCGATTTGGGCCTACCGCGTCGGCGATGCGCTCGTCGTGGTCGTCAGCTACGGCGGCCGCCACACGACGCCGGGCTGGGTCTACAACCTGCGCGCACAGCCGGAGGCGACGCTGCAGGTGCATCGTGAGGTGCGCCAGGTGCGGGCGCGGAGGCCGGCGGCGAGGAGTACGAGCGGCTGTGGAGGGTGGTCGTGGCCGCCTATCCGGGGTACGCGGCGTACCTCCAATGGGCGGATCGGGTCATCCCGCTGGTGGTGCTGGAGCGGCCCTAGCCCTCCTCGAACCCGTCGAAGAGCGAGGTCTCATGCAGGTCCGGCGCGACGCCGATGTGGGGCCATCGGGTCAGCACGAAGCTCTCCGGGGAGACGATCCGGAGCGCGAGATCGTCCGGCAGGTCGAGCAGCCAGCCGAAGTCCTGGCGCTGCGTCCGGTGGCACTCCATCGCCGCTCGCTTGGCGGGGGCCCAGGCACTGACGTCGAGGAGCGTCGTGATCTCCGCCTCCGGGACACCGAATGACTCCTCCTCGGCGCTCTCGCCTTCCGGCTTCGCGGCGGCTTCGGCGTCAGGCTTCGCCTGGGCCTCCGCATCCGCGTCGAAGTCCCATGGCAGCTTGATGCCGCGCTCCTTCATCTCCTCCATCACCGAGGTCCATCGATCCCGGTTGAACGCGACCTCGTAGAACTTGTCGACCGCGAACGCCTGCCCCGCTTCGCTGAAGCGCGACGGGTCCGCAGCGGCCTGCATCGCAGCGACGGCGACCCGGTGGGCGTTGATGTGGTCGGGATGCCCGTAGTTGCCGTTGGCGTCATAGGTGACCATCACCGCCGGCTGGGCGGCGCGAATGACCGCCACCAGCCGCCCAGTCGCCTCGTCGAGGTCCGCCTGCCAGAAGGCCTCCGCGTGCTTGTTCGCCTCGGAATCCATCATGCCGCTGTCGCGGTAGCCGAGCCGATGCACGTTCAGCTCGCCGGGGCCCGCGCCGCGCAGCTTGGCAACCGCACAATCCAGCTCACCGGCGCGGATCTCGCGCATGCGCGGTCGCGCCTCCTCCGGATCGAGCAACGGATCGTGGATCTCGCCTTCCTCGCCGCCGGTGCAGACCACCAGGTCCACCCGACGCCCCTCGGCAACCGAACGCGCGATCAGGCCGCCGGTCGCGAAGCACTCGTCGTCAGGGTGGGCGTGGACGAGGAGGAGGCCCGCGGGTCGGCTCACGCGCTCGTCGCTCGGTGCTCTTCGCACTCGCACAGCTCGCGCAGCTTTGTGTAGGTGAAGAGCCCGGTGTCATGGCCATCGGCCCAGATTGGCGCAAGGGCATATCGGCCGATCCATTTCACCCGCTCCATCGTTGTCTGCTGCTCGGTGAAGACCA
>JBDTYC010000110.1:0-5443 GCA_040005815.1 Chloroflexota bacterium | reverse complement strand
AAGTCGGCCGCCGAGGCGGTCACCGCTGTCGACGAGGGCTGGGCCGGCGCCGATGGCGCGTTCCTCCTGGAGCCGACCCCTGTCCGATCGATCGTCGACGTCGCCCGCGAGGGCGACGTGATGCCCCAGAAGTCGACCTATTTCTACCCGAAGGCCCTGACCGGCCTCGTCATCAACCCGCACGAGTGGTGAGCCCGACAGCATGAATTGCCCCGATACGTCACACCGCCGCACGGCACGCGCTCGATGACCGAGACGACGCCCGACCACATCCTCGCCCGCGCCCAGGTCCCGACCGTGAACGGCCGGCCCGTGCGCAAGGACGAGCTGGAGCTGCACGACCGCGGCCTCTACATCGAGTCGTGGTTGCCCGAGCGGCGGTCGCGGCGGAAGCCGCTCCTGTTCCTCCACGGCGAGCTCGCCGGATCGTGGCTGTGGGAGCGCTACCTCGGCTTCTTCGCGTCGCGCGGCTGGGAGGGCCACGCCCTCAACCTCCAGAACCACCACTGGTCGCGGACGGCCGACCCGACCGAGCTGTCATTTGAGTCGTACACCGAGGACGTCGTTGCCGCCCTCGGCCGGCTCGGCCCGACGACGGTCGTGGTCGGCCACGGGATGGGCGGCCTGCTGGCCCTCAAGGCGGCCGAACGAGCCCCGATCGCGGGTCTCGTCCTCCTGTCGCCGGAGCCGCCTCGCGAATTGCGGATCCCGGCCCGCCAGCACGAGCTTCGCGAGGTACCGGATGTCTACGGGCGCGGTCGCATCGGCTGGTCGACGCTGCCCGAGAAGCTCCAGCGCGACCACCGCGACCTGAGCCTTGCCGACGTCCTCCGGATCCAGCACCTCCTCGGCCAGAAGCCGCACGAAAGCGGCCGGGCCATGCGCCAGGTCCTCGGCGGGATCCCGATCGATCGGCGGCCGTTCGCCGAGCTGCCGCGGCTCGTGATCGGGGCCGGTCTCGACCGGCTCGTCCCCGAAGAGACCTCGGAGCGGGTCGCCGAGTGGCTCGGCGCGGAGTACGAGCCGTTCGGGGCGCATTCGCACTACGGGCTCGTCGTCGGCGAGGAGAGCCATCAGCAGGTGGCCGAGGCGATCCGCGGCTTCCTCGAGGCGCACCGGCTGTAGGTCCGCGGCGCCGCGCGGGCAGTGGCGACGATCAGTCCCGGTTGGTATCATCCCGGTCGGTCGCCGGCGCTCCCGGCGCACCCAGGCCGCATTCGTCTAGAGGCCCAGGACACCGCCCTCTCAAGGCGGAGATCACCGGTTCGAATCCGGTATGCGGTACCAGCACTCACTTGTCAGGCCCGATCTGAGCTCAGATCGGGCTTCTTCGTTGCCCGTCCACGGCCCAATGCAGCCTCATCCGCCCCCGTCGGCCTTCGGTCCTGTCAGCTCGTCTTCATTCGCGGGTTCGGAGACGAGGCCGAGACGGACCGCGATTGCCGCGATCTCAGCGCGGCCGTTGGCACCCAGCTTCGACTTGATATTCGAGACGTGCACGCTGGCGGTCTTCTCGCTGATAAACAAGTCGGTGGCGATCTCCCGGTTCGTCTGCCCCATGGTGAGGCGCCCCAGAACATCCTGCTCTCGGTCCGTCAGCCTGAATGGGATGGCACGGCCGACGGGCTGATCCCTTGGAGCTCCGTCGGTAGTCGCGGACCGGCTTCCGAGGTCGAGCCGTGACCGCTTGGCCAGCCGTTCGATCTCGTGTTGGAGGGGATCGGCTCCCAGGTCACGCGCGATCCGGTGCGCTTCAGCCGCGGCGGTCTGCGCGGCGGCTCGCGACCCGCGTGAGAGCAGGAGCGCCTCGGCCTGGCGGAATCGGCTGTAGGCAGCTGCGTGGGGATGCTGCAGCTCGTTGGCCGCGGCAGCGGCATCGGCCCACCCGACCGCGCTCGAGTGGCCCAAGAGCCGGCTCAGCTCCGCCTTGCCAAGTGCCATGTCGAGCGCAAGGTGTGGGTCGCCTCCGCCGGGCAGCGCGCGCACGAGCTGCGCGTGGCGCTCGAGCCGTTCGTCGAACTCGCGTCCGATCGCGAGCGCATGCTCCAGTCCCTCCGCATCACCGAGCGGGCGAGCCACCTCCGCAAGATCTGCCGCTGCACGGATCGCCAGGCGGTGGCACACGCGCATGTGGACGTCGCGCTCCGGATCGGCCGAGCGCGCCAGGCTCTCGCGCACCGACTCGATGGCTTCGGACGGTTGTCCCCGCTCGATCGAGAGGAGGGCGATGCTCGAGTACAGGTCGGTCCAGCCGTAGGCGGTCGCCGTGAAGTCCTGGCACATCAGCAGCACGATCTCGAGGTGTTCGGCTGCCGATTCCAGCCGGCCGCGACCCAGGTCGAGGAGGCCCCGGGCACCGTGCGCCAGGACGCCGGGTGACCCGACCGGCTCTCGGTCAAGGGCGCCAGCGATCAACTCGTCGGCCTCCTGCCAGCGTCCGAGCAGGAAGGCCGATACACCCCTGATCGCTCGCAGCGCGCTTCCGAGCCCCTCGGCTCCCCAGCGGCCACTCTCGGCGATGGCCTCATCGGCGACGGCGCACGCCTCGTCGAGCTCTCCGGCCCAGTGGAGTGCGAGCGCCAGCTCGATAGAGATCTCGGCGGCGCCCGCGAAGTCCCCGACAGAGCGCGCCAACGCAAGAGCCTGCCGGAGGGTTCGCACTCCCGACTCGGCATCGCCGACGGCGGCGGCGTTGCGGCCGATGCTGCCCAGTGCGCGGATCTCGGCCTCGGCCGAGCCTACCAAGCGGGCGGTTGACAGGGTTTCCTCAGCCAGGCGATTCGACTCGTCGAAGTGGCTCTGCAAGCCGAGCGCGAGGGCGAGGATGCCCTGCACCCGGGCGCGTGCGACCGACGGAGGGTCCGCCGGCAGGAGATCGAGCGCACGCCGCGCGACGGGCTGTGCCGCATCGGGGTTGCCCGACCCGAGGTGATACGTGGCCAGGCGCTCGAGCAGCGCGCCGGTGCGCATGGCGTCAGGCTCGAGAGCCGAGTCGTCGTCGAGCGCAGCGAGGACTAGGGCGATCGCCCGATGGTAGGAAGCGGTGAGGGCAGCCGCCTGGGCGGTGCGCATCCTAAGCTCCTGGCGCGTCATTCCGTCAACCGACTTCGTGATGGCCGGCCAGAGGCTCAGCGCAAGGTGGAAGTGCGCGAACGCGTTGCCGAAGGCGAACACCTGCTCGGCGGCCCGCCCGGCACGCAGCTGGGCCGGCAGCGCCTGGTGCGCATCGCGTGCCTCGTACCAGTGGTGGGCTAGCTCCGAGGCGACGGCCGCATCCATGTCCACATCGACGTGAAGGGTGCCGACGGCTGCGGCAACCGCGGCATGCAGGGCAAGACGTTCACCGGGCAGCAGCTCCTCGTATACCGCTTCGCGCAGAAGGCCATGGCGGAACTGCATGACCTCGTCGTCGCCTGCCAGCAGGAGGTGTCGGTCGATAGCCTCCCGTAGCGCGCCCGCGATCTCTGATGGCTCCATCCGCGACACGGCCGCCAGGACGTCGTGCCGGGCGGATAGACCAGCCACGGCGACCACGCGCAGGAGATCCCTCGACGCAGTCGACAGGCCACCGACCCTGGCGAGGAGCATCTCGCGAAGCGTGAGGCCGATGCGTTGCTCGCCCCGCTCCGCAACGGCGAGGAGCTCCTCGGTGAAGAAGGCATTGCCGCCACCGCGCTCGTGGAGGCGAGCGACGAGGGGTCGATCCGGGGGATGGCCGAGGATGCCCGCGAGCTGGTCATGCACCTCGCTCGGCGTGAACCGGGAGAGCACGAAGCGATCCACCTGTTCGCTTCGGCCCAGCTCGGCGAGGAGCGTCAGGAACGGATGTCGCTCGTTCAGCTCGTCGGTGCGGTACGTCCCGATCAGCATGACGCGGCCGTGGGCGAGGTTTCGGACCAGGAACTGGAGCAGGTCGCGGGTCGAACGATCCGACCAGTGAAGGTCCTCCAGCGCGATCACGGTGGGTGCATCCGCGGCGATGCGCTCGATCAGTCCGAGCACCTGGAGGTAGAGGCTGGACTGGGTTGCCGAGGTGGGCGCTTCGGCCGGAGCCTCGCCATCGACCGACTCAAGGTCGGGGATCAGCTGCAGGACGGCGGATCGCGCGGGCCCGACAATCCGGTCGACGTCCTCTGCCGGCAGCGACCTCAGCCACGGTCGGAGGGCGGCGACGAAGGGATCGTACGGGCGCGCCCCATCTCCCAGGTCGACGCATCCGCCTTCCAGGACCCGAAGCCCGGTGGACGCGGCGCGCGCGCGGAACTCGGCCAGCAGACGGGTCTTGCCGACGCCGGCCTCGCCGCCGATCAGGACCGTCCGGACCGTTCCAGCCATGGCGCCGTCGAGCACGGCCTGGAGCCGTCGCAGCTCCTCGCCGCGTCCGACGAACACCGGGCTGGAGATCCGCGCGCTCATCCGGCGATTATCCGTCCCCGTGGCGAGTGCATCCACCCCGCGCGGAGGTCGTTCGCCTAAGGAACCTGCCTGCCGACACCTAAGGAGCGCCCCATTGCCGTGGCCCGGCCCAAGGGCATACCCTCGCGCCAGCATCACCGAACAAACCGGAGAAGACAATGACCGATGCATCGAGTGTCCCGGCGGCCGACGTTCGCATGGATCTCGTCGGGCAGGATTGTGCGACGTTGACGCCGATCATCGCGGCCCGGATGCGCCAGCTGCTCAGCGGTCAGGTCCTTGAGGTCGTCTCCGACGACCCCACGGCGCGCAGCGGCCTGGCGTCGTGGTCGAGGCTGACCGGTAATCCCATGCTGGCCATCGTCGAGGATGGGCCGGGGCGGACCCGCTACTACCTCTGTCGGAAGTAGGCCTGGAGGAGCAGATCGATGCCGAGATTCATCGCGCACGCAACGCACGGTCGCGACGACCCGGAACGAGCGACGCTGCCGTTCATCGTGGCGAACGTCGCCGCATCGGCCGACCAGGAGGCGATCGTGCTGCTCACGATCGAGGGCGTGTGGCTGGCGACGAAGGGCTACGCGGACGAAATCCACCACGAGGGCATGCAACCGCTCAGCGAGGTCCTGGCCTCCGTGCTTGCCAACGGCGGCCAGGTCTGGGCGTGCGGCGCCTGCACGAAGCCGCGAGGCATCACCGAGGAGCACCTGATCAACGGCGCGCGCATCGTTTCCGCAGCGGACGTCGTGGCCGAGCTCGCCGGCGGAACCCCCATCTTCACCTCGTGACGTGCCAAGAATGAGGAAATTCGAGGCCATCGCCTAAGGAGCGTCCCGATGCGCCAGGCCCATGCCCGGCGCCACCCTCCTCTGGATCAGCGGGGCGCCACGACCCTGCTCCGAGCAGATGGAGAGGAACATGACTCGCATCTCACCCGCCCACGTTATCCCGCGCGCCATTGCCCTGGGCGCCGTCGCCTCCCTGATGGTCCTCGGCGTGGCCAGCGCCACGCCCGGTGCCGGGGCAT
>JBDTYC010000109.1:0-5448 GCA_040005815.1 Chloroflexota bacterium | reverse complement strand
CGCCGCCGCGGAGGGTTGAGATGGCCACCACCCTGCGGAAGATCGACCGGCTGCGTGAGAGCATCGCCCCCTTTCTGGCGTTCTTCGAGGGGCCGTTCGCCAAGCTGAACGCGAACCCGGAGATCGCGAACTTCGCGGTCGGCAACCCGCAGGACTTCCCGATGCCGGAGTACGTCGAGGCGCTGCGGGGGCAGCTCGAGCCTCGGCGCCGCGACTGGTTCGCCTACAAGGACAGCGAGCCGAAGTCGCAGGTCGTCGTCGCGCGCGGCCTCTCCCAGCGCACCGGCATGAAATGGGATCCCGCCGACGTGGCCATGACAAACGGCGGGTTCGCGGCGCTGGCGGTTACGATGCGCGACGAGGTCATCTTCCTGTCGCCGCCGTGGTTCTTCTACGAGTTCATGGTCCTCGCCGCCGATGGAGTGCCCGTCAGGCTACACCTCGCGCCGCCGGCCTTCGAGCCGGACCTCGATGAGATCGCCTCTGCCATCACGCCTCGTACCAGGGCCCTGATCTTCAACTCGCCCCACAACCCGAGTGGACGGGTGTATCCGATCGAGACGCTCCGGGCGCTGGCGCTCACGTTGACCGAGGCCTCCGTCCGCATCGGCCACCCCATCTACCTGATCTCTGATGAGCCCTACAACCGGATCCTCTTCGACGGCCGGACATTCCATTCACCAGCTGAGGCGTATCCACACACGGTCGTCACCTATTCCTATGGGAAGCAGCTGCTCGCGCCGGGGATGCGCATCGGCTACCTGACCGTCCCGCCGACGATGCCCGACCGCGAGGACTTCCGCGAGAGGGTCTTCGTGGCGCAGTTCGCGACCGGCTACGCCTTCCCGAACGCCCTGCTCCAGCATGCGATCGAGGACCTTGAGCGGCTCTCGATCGACATCGGCGCCATGGAGCGGCGCCGTGATCGGCTGGTGGGCGCGCTCCGCGAGATCGGCTACGAGACGACCATGCCAGAAGGCTCCTTCTACGTGATGGCCCGGGCGCCGATTGCCGACGACGTGGCCTTCTGCGAGCTTGTGGGGAAGCACCGCGTGCTTGTCCTGCCGGGAACCATCGTCGAGGTCCCCGGCTGGTTCCGGATCAGCCTCACCGCCACCGACGAGATGGTCGAGCGGGGGATTCCAGGCTTTGCCGCCGCGTACGCGGAAGCATCAGGCACCGAGGTTCCAACACAGCCGTGACCGTGGCGGCGCCACTCGGCTCGGTGACGCTGATGTTCACTGACATCGAGGGCTCGACCAAGCTGCTCGAACGACTGCGTGACACCTACGCGGTCGTCCTCGAGCAGCACCGCGACCTGATGCGCGCCTCCTTCGAGCGCTGGGGCGGCTATGAGGTCGATACGCAGGGCGACTCCTTCTTCGTGGCCTTCGCATCGGCTTCGGCCGCCGTCACGTGCGCCATCGAGGTGCAGCGTGCGCTGCCGAGCCATGACTGGCCGGAGAGGGTGACCGTGCGGGTGCGCATCGGGATCCACACGGGGGAACCCATCCTGGCGCCGACCGGCTACATCGGCGTTGACGTGCATCGCGGAGCGCGCATCGGCGCTGCGGCCAACGGGGGCCAGATCCTCGTCTCGGCGGCCACCCAGCATGCCCTCGAGGCGTCGCCAATGGGTGACGTCGAGTTCGTGTCGATCGGCGTCCAACGATTCAAGGGCCTGCGAGAGCCGGTCTCGGTCTTCCAGGTGCGCGCCCCCGGGCTGCTGACCGACTTCCCGCCGATCCGAACCTCAGGCCCTGCCGATGAGGCGCCGAGTCCGGGCGTCTCCCCGTACAAGGGACTGCTGCGCTTCGACGAGGCCGACGCCGACCGCTTCTTCGGACGGGAAGAGACCATCGGCCGCGTGCTGGCCGAGCTCGCGGAATGGCCGTTCCTCGCGGTTGTGGGGGCCTCTGGCAGCGGCAAGTCCTCGCTCGTGCGCGCCGGCGTAATCCCCGCATTGAAGAAGGCATCCAGCCGGGTCGTCGTGATGACGCCCACGGCTGATCCGTTTGGCGCGCTGGCCGCGGCACTGACGCGTGGATCGCGCACGCCTGGAGCGGCCCAACGCCTGAGCGATCAGCTTCACGCCGACCCTGACGTGCTGGTGGCGCGCCTTCGCGGGCGAAGCCGCGGCGGCCGCGTGGCGCTCGTCGTCGACCAGTTCGAGGAGCTGTTCACGCTCTGCCGTGACCTCGACGAACGAGCGGCGTTCATCGCCATGCTGATGGGCAACCGCCGATCCAAGGCCGATGCGACCGCGATCCTCCTCACGCTGCGCGCCGATTTCTACGCGCAGCTGGCCGAGTACCCCGAGTTGCGCGCCGAAGTGGCCGACCACCAGCTGTACATCGGCCCGATGGAGCCAGCTGACCTGCGGCGGGCGATCGAGGAGCCAGCCCGGCTGGGGGGCTGGGAGATCGCGCCAGGCCTTGTCGACCTGCTGCTCCGCGACATCGGCTCGGAGCCCGGTGCCCTGCCGCTTCTGTCACACGCCCTGCTCGAGACCTGGCGCCGGCGCCGCGGCCACGGAATGACGCTCAAGGGCTACTTTGAGGCGGGCGAGGTGCGGGGCGCGATCGCTCGCACCGCCGACCGCGTCTTTGAGCGGCTTGCGCCGGAGGAGCAGGCCCTCGCCCGCGAGATGCTGCTGCGCCTGACCGAGCTGGGCGAGGGCACGCAGGACACGCGCCGCCGTGCGGGGCTCCATGAGCTGTTGCCGGCGGAGGGCTCGGCCGGGGCGGGAGAGGCGACGCGCGTCCTGACGACACTGGTCGATGCCCGGCTGGTCACCGTCGACGAGGGAGCCGCCGAGGTGGCGCACGAGGCTCTGATTCGCGAGTGGCCGATGCTGCGCGAGTGGTTGCGCGAGGACCGCGAGGGCCTTCGCATCCAGCGGCAGGTGACCGACGCGGCGGCGGAGTGGAGCACGCTCGGCCGCGATGCGAGCCTCCTCTACCGGGGTGCGCGGCTGGCTACGACGCGCGAGTGGGCGGCGAGCCACGATCGCGCCCTTACTGAGCCGGAGAGGGCCTTCCTCGAGGCGTCGGTGGCGGCGGAGCAGAGCGAAGAGCTGGCACGCCGGGAGCAGCAGGAGCGTGAGCTGGACGCTGCGCGGCGGGTGGCGGAGGCGGAGCGGCTGAGGGCGGAGGAGCAGACGGAGGCCGCGCGTCGACTGCGGCGTCGCGCGGTGGTGCTCGCCGGCGCCGTCGTGCTGGCCATCGGCCTCGGCGCGGCAGCTGCGCTCTTCGCCAGCCAGGCCTCCCAGCAGGCGGCCCAGGCGCACGCAGAGGCCAACCGAGCCACGGTCCGGGAGCTTGCCAACGCCGCAGACCTCAGCCTCCCGATCGATCCGGAGCGCAGCATCCTGCTGGCGCTTGAGGCCGCGCGCCTTGGCGGCGGCGAAAGCGGCGACCCGTTGCCGGAGGCGCAGGAGGCGCTGCACCGCGCCGTGCAGGCATCGCGGGTCGTGGCGGTGATGCCGGGCCTGGGCGAGGAGATGGTGGGCGGCGCAATGAGCCCGGATGGCCGCATCGCCGTCTCCCTGGATGTTGGCGGGAGACTCCAGGCGTGGAAGGTGGAGACCGGTGAGCTGATCGCGACGGTCGAGATCGACCCACCCCAGCCCAGCCAGACGACCACTCTCTCCTTCAGCCCGGATGGGACGCGGGTGGCTGTGCCCAGCTCGGGTGATATCAAGATCTTCGACGTGGAGACGTGGGCGGAGGTCGCGTCGTGGCAGGCGCACGACCAGGCCATCACGACGGTCATCTTCAGCCCAGACGGCAGCCAGCTTGCCTCGGGCGGGCTCGACGAGTTCGTGCGTGTCTGGGACGCTGCGACCCACGACCTGGTGACGACCATCGTCGTCACTGCCGACGCAGATGAACCTGGGTTGGCGCAGGTTCTGTCGCTGGCGTACATGCCCGATGGCAAGAGGATCGTCGCCGGCCTGTTTGACGATCGGCCGGACCATGTCGGATCGGCCCAGATACTCGACGTGGCGACCGGGGAGCTGGTGATGAAGCTCGCAGAGGGTCCGATCTCGTCCGTTGCAGTCTCTCCGGATGGATCGCGGATCGCGACCGGTGACTGGGACACGCTGACGAGGGTCTGGGACGCCGCGTCCGGCGATCGGCTGTACACCCTCTACACCCACCGCAGCCTGGTGAACGGCGTGGCCATCGACTTCACCGGTACCCGCCTGGCGACCGCCAGCGCGGACGGCACGGCACGCATCGTGGACCTGGAGACAGGCCGCGAGCAGGCGGTGATCGCCGGTCACGGAACGGCGCTGTTCGGGGTCGCGTTCTCCCGCGACGGCAGCCGGCTGCTCACGACCAGCGGCGACGCGACGATGAGGACGTGGGACGTCTCGGCGAGCAGCGGGGGTGAATGGGCTGTCCTGCCTGTGCCCGACCGCGTGTTCCGCGTTGCGTACAGCCCCGACGGGAGCCTCATGGCAACAGGAAGCACAAGCGGCGATGTCACGGTGTGGGACGCTGAGACAGGGGAACCTCTCTTCCAGGAACGCGTCGACGGGCTCATGAGCGGCCTGATCTTCAGTGCGGACAGCGACACGCTGTTCGAGGGCCGCACCCTTTTCGACGGTCGGGCGGGATCATTCATCGTCCGCGACGCTCGCAGCGGGGTGGTTCGGTCAGAGACGGAGGTTCCGCTCGCGTTCGGGAATATGGCGATCAGCCCCGACGAGCGGATGGTGGCCTTTCTCAGTACGGGCCTGGCGACCATCTGGGACCTCGAATCCAAGACCCAGATCGCCGAGGTGGGGGAGTTCGAAGGCGAGCTGACGGGTGTCGATTTCAGCCCGGACGGATCGCTGATCGCAATTTCTGCGCAGTCCGGAGATGCCTCGGTGTTTGCGGTGCCCAGCGGAGAGTTGCAGTACAAGCTGATGGGCCACGCCGGGCCCGTCCGGGCCGTTCGATTCAGTCCCGACGGAACCTTGCTGGCAACCGGCAGCAACGATGGGACCGCGCGGGTGTGGAGCGCGGCCAATGGCGCGCTACTGCACACGCTGACCGGGCACACGGGTCCCGTCTACAGCGTCGACTTCAATCCGGACGGCTCGCTGCTTGCCACGGGTAGCATCGATGCCACCGTGAAGCTCTGGTCGAGCGCCGATTTCGCGGCCAACCCACTCACCCTCGGCGGGCACCATGCCGGGATCTACGACGTGCAGTTCAGTCCGGACGGAAGAAGGTTGATCAGCGGGAGCCGTGACCTGACGGCGCGGGTCTTCGCGATCGACATCCACGATCTGATCGAGATCGCCGAGTCGAAGGTGACGCGGCCGCTGAACGACGCCGAGTGCCAGCGGTATCTCCACCTTTCAGCCTGCCCTGCTCCCAGCGGCTAGCCGCGGACCGGCGTTAAGCGGCCAGGTCGTCCAGGTAGATCACCTCCAGCCTGGTGCTGCTGCGC
>JBDTYC010000108.1:0-5477 GCA_040005815.1 Chloroflexota bacterium | reverse complement strand
GTCCCGTGAGCGACCCTGTCTTCAGCGTCCTGCGAGAAGGGGATGAGCAGCAGGCTCTCGATGTCCTGATCACGGCCTTCACCGCGGACCCGGTGATTCGCTGGATGTATCCAGATGCGACGAGCTACTTGACTCGCTTCCCCGCTTTCCTACGCGCCTTCGGTGGCAAGGCGTTCACGTCCCAGACCGTGTGGCGGCTCGGCGAGTTCGAGGCCGTGGCCCTGTGGTTTCCCCCGCACGTGGAACCCGACGGCGACGCGGTGATCGCGGAGATCACGCAGAGCGTGGCCCCGGATCAGCACGTCGATATCTTCGCTGTACTCGAACAGATGGACGCAGCCCATCCGACGTTCCCGCACTGGTACCTGCCGTGGTTCGGCGTTGACGGTGCTCGACAGGGCAGGGGCATCGGCGGCAAGCTGATGGAGAACTGCCTCAGGTTCGTCGATCAGGACCATCTGCCCGCCTACCTCGAATCGCCTAACCCGCGGAACATCCCGTTCTACGAACGTCACGGCTTCGAGATCACCGGCGTCTCGCAAGCTGGCGCCTGCCCACCGGTCTACTCGATGCTGCGATTGCCGCGATGACCAAGGACGCGAAACGCACGTGACCACCGGGTGGTACGCGGCCGTCTTCTTCCCGTGCCCGATGCAGGCCGCGGGGCCGGACCGAAGGGGGATCGGGGTACACACATCGCCATCGGATCGCCCTCGACAGTAGTGCGGTCACCCCGCTCAAGGCACGACCGCCACGCTCCTCGCCGATGGCAAGGTCGCTGTGACCGGCGGCGGCGGCGGGGACACGAGCTCCCGCCTGGCCTCGGCCGAGCTCTGCGACCCGCTCAGTGGGAAATCGACGACGACGGGCAGCATGATCACGGCACGCGGGGTGCTCGCCGCCACCCTGCTCGTCGATGGCAAGGTCCTGGTCTCGGCTGGCTGTGATTGCGGGCGGCCCGGCCCTTTGCTGGCGTTCGCCGAGATCTACGACCCGAGCAGCGGGACCGGGTGATCAGGCTGGCGGCGGCGTTCCTACGTATCAGAGAGCATCTCGAGCGAGGCAGGACGACCTCAGACGTCCAATGTCGGACGTGCCACTGTCAGGTTCGACCCATGCCTGGACGAGCCCGGTCAACGAGGTCTCGCCCGGGATTGTTGCGCTCACCGCCATTGCCCACAGTCTGGACCGTAACGACCCCGCAGCTCGACAGGACCGTGCCGATCTCGGCCAGCTGAGTTCCCCTCCTTCGGCAGTCGGCACCGGCGCGCTAGCGTCGCCGTCCCACTGGCGTCTCCGCAGGGCGTTCCTTCGATGTCGGTTAGCTGCCCCTCACATAGTGCGGGCGCGCGGTTTGTCGCCCGCCGCGCGGTTTACATCGCCACGAGGACCTCCTCAGAATCTGCGGGGGCGCCGTTCCAAGGGGCGGCGGTCACCCAGACGCCGATACCGCCTGCGGCGAGATTCGCCGCGCACGGAATCGGAACCAGCCGGACGTTCCCGGCTACGCCGGCTCCGGTATCCTCAGCCACCTGACTGCGAATCGGCACGGGAGACGAAAACCGGTGTGATGTGCTCGAACTGCGGCACTGAGAACCTCGCCGGCGCGAGGTTCTGCATGGAGTGCGCGGCGCCGTTTGCGGGGCTCTGCTCGAACTGCGGGGCGACCAACCTTCCGGCCGCCAAGTTCTGCTCCGAGTGCGCCACACCCATGGCTAGCGCGGCGCTTCAAGCGACGGCCGTCGCGGCCCCGGGAGCCGTCCCGACCCCAACGGCTGCGCCGGACGCCACGGCTGAGCGACGCCTCGTGAGCGTCCTCTTCGCGGATCTCGTAGGGTTCACGTCGTTCTCTGAGGGCCGTGACGCCGAGGAGGTGCGCGAGCTCCAGTCCCGCTACTTCGACGCCGTGAGCGAGACCATCGGCCGCTATGGCGGCATCATCGAGAAGTTCATCGGGGACGCGGTGATGGCGCTCTGGGGCGCCCCGGTCGCGCGCGAGGACGACGCGGAACGAGCGGTCCGCGCCGCCCTGGACCTCGTGGATGCCGTGCGCGGCCTGGGCCCCGGCATCGAGATCCGGGCGGGGATCCTGACCGGCGAGGCCGCGGTCACCCTCGGCGCCACCAACCAGGGCATGGTCGCCGGCGACATGGTCAACACGGCCAGCCGCCTCCAGAGCGTGGCCCCGCCGTCGACGGTGCTCGTCGGGGAGGCCACCCAGCGCGCTGCCGGGAGCGCGATCGTCTTCGAGGCTGCGGCCGACCAGGTCCTCAAGGGCAAGGTGAGTCCCGTCCCCGCCTGGCGTGCCCTGCGCGTCGTCGCCCAACGCGGCGGCGTCGGCCGATCCGAAGCCCTCGAAGCGCCGTTCGTCGGGCGCGACGAGGAGCTCCGACAGCTGAAGGATCTCTTCCACGCCACCGGTCGCGAGGGTCGACCGCGCCTCGTCAGCGTGATCGGGCCGGGCGGCATCGGCAAGTCGCGCCTGGCCTGGGAATTCCTGAAGTACGTCGACGGGTTGGTCGAACGCGTCTGGTGGCACGACGGGCGGAGTCCCGCCTACGGCGACGGGATCTCGTTCTGGGCGCTCGGCGAGATGATCCGCGGTCGAGCCGGGCTCCGGGAGCACGATGACGAGGCGACCACCCGAGCCCGCATCGCCGCCGTGCTCGAGACGCACGTCCCCGACGAGGCCGAGCGGGCGTGGATCGCGCCCGCCCTCCTGTCCCTGCTGGGTATCGAGTCTGGCGTTGGGTCTCAGCAGCTCTATGGTGCCTGGCGGACCTTCTTCCAGCGCCTGGCCGCGAGCGGCCCGGTGGTGATGGTTTTCGAGGACCTCCACCACGCCGACTCGGGCCTGCTGGACTTCATCGACCACATGCTCGAATGGAGCCGGAACGACCCGATCCTCATCGTGACCCTGGCCCGGCCCGAGCTGCTCGACCGACGAGCGGACTGGGGTGCCGGCAAGCGTAGCTTCACCTCGATCTACCTAGAGCCTCTCCCCACCCCGGCGATGCGCCAGCTCCTCGCCGGCCTCGTGCCCGGCCTGCGCACGGCCGCCCGCGATGCGATCGTGGCCCGGGCCGACGGGATCCCGCTGTACGCGGTCGAGACCGTCCGGATGCTCCTGGCACAGGGTCGGCTAATTCTCGAGGAGGGGGTCTACCACCCGGTGGACGACCTGTCCGACCTGGCCGTGCCCGAGACGCTGACCGCCCTGATCTCCGCCCGTCTCGATGAACTCGACGCCGCCGACCGGGGCCTGGTGGCCGACGCCGCCGTCCTCGGCCAGAGTTTCACCCTGGCCGGCCTGGCCGCCATCTCGGCGCTCGATTCGGTTGCGCTCGAGCCACGCTTGCGAGCGCTCGTGCGGCGGGAGCTGCTGGTCCAGCAGGTGGACCCCCGGTCGCCGGAGCGCGGCCAGTACGCCTTCGTGCAGGCGCTGATCCGGGAGGTCGCCTACAACACACTGGCGAAACGCGATCGCAAGGTCCGGCATCTCGCCGCCGCGCGTTTCTTCGAGTCGCTGGGAAACGACGAGCTGGCGGGGGCACTGGCCGGCCACTACCTGGCGGCCCAGGGCTACGCGACCGATGGGCCCGAGGCGGATACCCTTGCTGCCCAAGCCCGAGTGGCGCTCCGCGGCGCCGCCGAGCGAGCGGTGGTCCTCGGCTCGCACGCCCAGGCGATCGCGTTCCTCGAGCACGCCCTACGCGTCAGCCCAGAGCCTTCCGATCGAGCCGACCTCCATGAGCGCGCGCTGACATCGGCCATGCAGGGCCTGGTGGGTGAGTTGGCCGAGCGGCACGCGCTGGGGGCACTCGAAGCCCGACGCGAGCTCGGGGACCGGCAGGGGATCGCACTGGCGACCGCGGCCTACGCTAGCGCGGTCTGGCAGTACTCATCGGACGGCGACCGGTTGCTCGAGATCCTGCTGCCTGCATGGGAGGAGTTCTCGGACCTGGAGGCGACCCCGGCGGGTGTCGCCCTGATGTTGCAGCTCTCGGCAGGTCACCTGCACCGGGACGACGAGGCTGCCGCCCTGGCCTGGCTAGACCGATTGCTGCCCGTCGCAGAGCGCCTCGACCTCCTGCCGCAGACGGCGGCCGCCCTGGCGAGGCTCAGCGGCGTGCTCTATCGGGTCGATCGGCCCCGGGAAGCCCTCATCATCCTGCGCGGCACCCACGAGCTCGCGGTCGCGAACGGCCTCGCGGACGTCGACCGTAACACGCGAACCTCACTCACCTGGTACGAGCAGTTCGCCGATCCCGGCGCCGGTCTCGCCATGGCCCGCGAGGGATTGGAGATCGCCGGCCGACGAGGCTCGGCCGCCTACGGCTTCGTCATGGTCGGCAACGCCGTCTCCTGCGCCATCCGCGTCGGGGAATGGGCCTGGGCGTCAGCGCTGCTCGATGAATGGCTCGCGAACGAGATCACCGGCGGCTTCTACGTCGAGCTATTCGTCGATCGCGCCGTGCTGACCACGCTCGTGGGTGGTGACGCGTCGGGCGCTCTGGCGGAGGCGGAGCGCTTGGTCACGTCCATGAAGGACCCGCAATTCACCTCGTACCTCCATTGGGGTCGAGCGTGGGCAGCCCTCGCGGCCGGGAATCTCGGCGAGACTCAGGAGGAGGCCGCGTCAGCGGCGCGGGTGACCGGGATGTTCGTCCCGATCAGCCTGCCGCTCGCCGCGCGGGCCGCGCTTTGGGCGGGCGAGCTGGCGGACGCGAACGCCCTCGTCGCGCAGATCCAGCCCTCGGTCATCCGAGGCCAGGCGATCGCACTCGATTTCGCAACGCTCCGGGCCGGGACCTCCGCTCTTGAGGGTCGCCGGGCCGACGCGGTCTCCGGCTACCGCGAGGCGGTGCGCGGCTGGCGCGCCCTGGGCCTCGCGTTCGACGAAGCCATGGCCGCGCTCGACATGGCCATCTTGCTGACCCCGACCGAGCGCGAGATGGCCGAGGCGGCCTCAGTCATCGAAGCGGCTCGCGAGACGCTCGCTCGAATCGGAGCGCGGCCGCTCCTTGCCCGACTGGAAGCGGTGCTGGCGGTCACGACGGACCCGGCGCCGGTCGCGCCAGCCGGCGCCTCCGGAGACCGGCGCGTCAACGTCTGAACCCGGATCCACCGAAGCTCAGGCCTGACGACGGCTGCGGGGGTGGCCGGGTCGCCTGACCCGCTCGGCATCTCGGCTGATGCCCCCCGGCGCAACGGAGCCCGGCCCGCCGTGAGTCAGCCCGTCGAGTGCTTAGCGCTCGCTTACTCGTCATAAGCCTCCGGTAGCTGCTTGCTTGACGCTCGGGCCGATGATGGGAGCCATCCTGACGCGCGCCGAGCAGGCGCGGCGCCGCCCCGGTCGGCCATCCACCTCAGGCGTCCGCTCCGCGATTGAGGCCGCTGAGCTAACGGATCGGCAGCATCCTCCATCGGCCGCTCCGGGCCGCTGCGGAATCGTGGTTGGTCGCGCGTGAGCCCTC
>JBDTYC010000107.1:0-5486 GCA_040005815.1 Chloroflexota bacterium | reverse complement strand
TGAAGACCTCCACGTGGCCGTCGTCCATGGTCACCGGGAAGTTGACGGTGAGCTCTCGCTGCGGGACGCGGAGCACGCGACGGAGGCCGGGATCCAGGTCGAGCTGCTCGGCCGCGGCATCGAACTGCGCCTGGGCGACATCCCAGATGTTCGGCGCCTCGGCGACCGGATTCGAACTTGCCATGGGTGCGCTTGTGAGCCTCCAGTAGGTCGCGGTCAGACGCCTCCGCCGATGGTGGATGCGGAAGCTGGCCCGATCGCGGCGGCCCGATTATAGGGTTGGGTCAAGCCGGTGGCGCGGCTCAGACCATCTCGACAGCGAGTGCGACGGCTCCACCACCACCGAGGCAGAGGGTGGCGAGGCCGCGTCGCCCGCCCCGTCGCCGCAGCTCATGGAGCAGGGTCGTCAGGACACGCGCGCCGGAGGCGCCGATGGGGTGGCCGAGGGCGATCGCGCCGCCATTGACGTTGACCCGATCCCAGTCGAAGCCCAGCACGTTGCCGTCGGCCAGCACCTGGGCGGCGAAGGCCTCGTTGATCTCGACCAAGTCGAACTCGTCGAGCTTGAGGTCCAGCTTGGAGAGGAGCCGGCGGACCCCGTCAATCGGCGCCTCGAAGAGCCACTCGGGCGCCACGTCCGCCTGGGCATAGCCGGTGATGCGGGCGATCGGCTTCAGTCCGTCGCGCGTCACGGCCTCGTCCGAGGCGAGGACCAGCGCAGCTGCGCCATCGGTGATGCCCGGGGCGTTGCCGGCGGTGACCGTTCCATCATCGGGCTGGAAGGCCGGCATGAGCCGCGCAAGGGCTTCCAGCGAGGTATCGGATCGCGGGTTCTCGTCGGTGTCGACGATGGTCGGCCCTTTCTTGCCAGGGACCTCGACCGGGACGATCTCCTCGGCGAATCGGCCGTCGGCGATGGCGGCCAGGGCGCGCTGGTGGGAGCGGACGGCAAACTCGTCCTGGGCCTCGCGCGTCACCTCGTGCTTGGTGGCGACGCGTTCGGCGTGCATCCCCATGTGGACGTCGCAGATCGCGCACCACAGTCCGTCATGGACGGTCGCGTCCACCAACTCGGCATTGCCGAGCCGATAGCCGGCCCGCGCCCCCGGCAGCAGATAGGGCCCCAGGTTCATGTTCTCCATGCCGCCCGCCACGATCAGATCCGCGTCGCCCGCCCGGATCGAGGCCGCGCCGAGCATGACCGCTTTGAGGCCCGAGCCGCAGACCTTGTTGATGGTCGTGGCACCCACCCCGTTCGGGAGGCCGGCACCGAGCGCCGCCTGGCGCGCCGGCGCCTGTCCGGCTCCGGCCTGGATGACCTGGCCCATGAAGACTTCGTCGATTCGCTCGGCATCGACACCGGCTCGCTCGACGGCAGCGCGAATCGCAACGGCACCCAGCTGGGTGGCAGGCACCGTGGAGAGTCCGCCACCGAACTTGCCGATGGGGGTCCGCGCGGACGAGAGGATGAAGACGTCGGTCATGCAGGCATGGTACCGCCGCAGGCGCGAGGCGCGGCTGGGCTACTCCTTCTCATCCTCGCCGAAGAGGTGGGCGACCTGGTCGGCCCACTTCTGCACCACTACCCTCGTCTTGATCTTGAGCGAGGGCGTGAGCTCACCCTCCTCCTCCGAGAGGAGGCGCGGGAGGAGCGCCACCCGGCGCGGCCGCTCGTAGATCGCGAAGCCATCGAGCTTGGTCCGGACTTCGGCCTCGATGAGCTTCTGGACCGCCTTCTGCTCGACGAGCTGCTCTGGGGGCATCTCGGCCAACTCGTTGGCTGCCGCCCATGTCCCGAGCTGGTCGAAGTCGGGCACGACCAGCGCCCCCGTGTACGGCTGGTTGTCGCCCAGGACCACCGCCTGCGCGATGTAGCGGCTGGTCAGGATCGAGATCTCCATCGGCGCGGGTGCCACGTTCTTGCCGTTGGCCAGCACGAGGATGTTCTTCAGACGGTCGGTGATCAGGACGCGTCCGTCGGGGTCCAGCTCACCGATGTCGCCGGTGTGGAACCAGCCATCGGCGTCGATCACCTTGGCGGTCTCCTCCGGCTGGTTGAGGTAGGCCTTCATCACCTGCGGACCCTTGGCCAGGATCTCGCCGGTGTTCGGATCGATCCGGATCTGCGTCTCGGCCACCGGCCGTCCAACCGTGCCGAACTTGAAGTCGCCCGGCCGGTTGATCGTCAGCAGCGGCGCCGTCTCAGTCAGGCCATAGCCCTCCAGGATCAGCATCCCCATCGCATAGAAGAACTCGCCGATCTCCTGCGACAACGGGGCGCCGCCCGAGACGAAGTAGCGGACACGCCCGCCGGTGCGGGCCTTGATCTTGTGGAAGACGAGCCGATCGGCGACCTTCAGCTGCAATCGCAGCCAGGGGGAGTTCGGCGCCCCGGCCAGGTGGTTGGCGTACTTGGCCCGGCCGAGCCCCAGCGCCCAGCCGAAGATCCGCTGCCGGAGCGCCGGCCCGGCCTCCACCGCCGAGACGACCCGCGCGTACAGACGCTCGTAGAGCCGCGGCACCGCGACCATGACGGTCGGACGCGTCTCGGCCATGTTTGCCGCCAGACGCTCGATCGCCGGCTCGGCGTAGGCGATGGTGCAGCCCCGCCCGAGGGGAACGATCTGGCCGGCTGCGCGCTCAGTCATGTGCGAGAGCGGCAGGAAGGAGAGAAAGAGGTCGTTCTCGTTGAAGTCGACCGCCGCGATTCCGCCCTCGAAGTTGTGGAGGATGTTGCCGTGTGTGAGCACCACGCCCTTCGGGTTGGCGGTGGTACCCGAGGTGTGGACGATGGTCGCCACCTTGTCGCGGCCGTAGCGCCCCCAGGTCTCAGCCCACTCCCGGATCTCACCGGGATCGGCGGTCGCGAGGTCGAAGATGTCGTCGAAGCTGATCGCGCCCGCGGGGAGCTTGCCGCGATCGTCGATGACCACCACGTGCTCGAGGGTTGGGCACTCCGCACGGATCTGGTCGATCTTCGCTGCCTGCTGCAGGTTCTCGACGAAGATCAGCCGCGCCTCGACGTTGTTGATGACGAATGCCGCCTGGCTCGGCTCAACCGAGGGATAGATGGGGCAGGTCACCGCGCCGAGCGAGAGAGAGCCGAGGTCGGCCGCCAGCCAGGCGGGGCGGGTCCGGCTCATGATGCAGACCCGGTCGCCGTCCCGGATGCCGAGGTGCTTCAGCCCCATCGCCACCTGGGTGATCCAATCCCAGGTCTGGCGGTAGCTGATGGAGGTCCACTCCACCGCCTCCTCCTCGGGCGGGCCCCCGGTGGGGCGCTTCGTCTTCGGCAGCTTCCAGCGCAGCGCCTCCTTCTCGGGGTTGCGCAGCACCGAATTGTGGACGAGGGCGACGAGGCTGTCGGCCCGCAGCTCGGCGGGGATGTCGAGCGGCTCGATCTCGGTCTGCATCATCATCGGTCGGACCCCTTTATCTCCTCGACGAGCTGCTGGGCGATGATCAGCCGCTGGATCTGGTTGCTGCCCTCATAGATCTGCGCCCCCTTCGCATCGCGCATGAAGCGCTCGACGGGGTTGTCGCGAGAGTACCCCGCGCCACCATAGACTTGGACGGCGTCGGTCGCGACCCGCATGGCGGTGTCGCTGGCGAACATCTTTGCCATGCTGCTGGCCGCGTTGATCGAGCCGCCGGCGTCCCGCAGGCGCGCCGCGCGCCACGTCAGCAGGCGTGACGCCTCGACCGCCACCGCTGCGTCGGCCAGCATCGCCTGGATCATCTCTTGCTCGGCGATGGGGCGGCCGAACTGGGTGCGTTGTGCGGCGTAGCCGGCCGCGTGCTCGAGCGCGGCGCGGGCCAGGCCGGTGCAGGCGGCGGCAATGCTGATCCGCCCCGACGCGAGGGATCCGAGGGCGACCTTCAGTCCCTCCCCTTCTGCACCGAGTCGGTTGACATCGGGGACCAGCGCCTCGTCGAAGATCAGCTCGGCCGCGGGCGAGTCGCGGATTCCCATCTTCCGTTCGTGGCTCCCGATCCGGAAGCCGGGAGTGTCGCGCTCGACCACGAAGGCCGTCACCCCGTCTCGGCCGCGCGAGCGGTCGACGGTCCCGAATACGACGTAGACATCGGCCTCGCCGCCGTTCGTGATCCAGACCTTGGTGCCGGTCAGGGCGTAGCCGTCATCGGTGCGGCGCGCCGCGAGCGAGAGTGCCGCCGCGTCGGAGCCCGCGCCCGGCTCGGTCAGGGCGAATGCGCCGAGGTGCGTCCCCGCCGTCATCGCCGGCAGGAGCCGCTGCCGCTGCTCATCGGTCCCGTACGCGTAGATGCAGAGCTGCGACAGCACGTGCACCGAGAGGCTGACGGCCATGCCCATGTCGGCCACCGCGATCTCCTCGCAGGCCAGCGCCCAGGCGAAGTACGAGAGCCCGGCGCCGCCGAGCTCCTCGGGGTACGGGATGGCGGTGAGCCCCAGCTCGCCCATCCGGGTGAAGAGGCCGCGGTCGTAGCGCTCCTCCTCGTCGCGCAGCGCGGCAGTCGGGGCGAGCTCGCGCTGCGCGAAGTCGCGGGCAGTGTCGCGAACCGAGCGCTCCTCTTCGCTGAGGGCGAATGGATCTGGCCGCGTGGGCGTCGCGATGCTCACCATCAGTCGATCTTCGTCCCCCGCTCGTCGTAGGCATAGAACCCGCGCCCGGCCTTCCGGCCGAGGTGGCCGGCGGCCACCATCTGGCGCAGGAGCGGAGCGGCGCGGAACTTCGGGTCCCCGAAGCCGCGGTAGAGCACGTCCAGGACGCTGAGCATGATGTCGTTGCCGATGAAGTCGCTCAGCTCGAGCGGGCCCATCGGGTGGTTCAGGCCGAGCCTTGCCCCCGTATCGATGTGCTCGGCCGTGCCGGTCCCCTCCATCAGGGCAAAGATCGCCTCGTTGATGAACGGGCCGAGCATCCGGTTGACGATGAACCCGGGGTAGTCCTTCGACTCGATCACCGTCTTGCCGAGCTCCCCGGCAAACCCACGCGCCGCGCCCTGCGTGGCGTCATCGGTCTCGAGGCCGCGGATGATCTCGATCAGGCCCATCACCGGCACCGGCGAGAAGAAGTGCAGGCCGATGAAGCGGCCGGGCCGATCCGTCGCCGTGGCCAGTGAGGTGATGCTGATGCTGCTCGTGTTGCTCGCGAAGATCGCCTTCGGATCGGCGGCCGCCGAGAGCGCCTGCCAAGTCTCACGCTTGACCGATTCGTCCTCGAAGACTGCCTCGATGATGATGTCGTGCCCAGCTGCTCCGTCCGCGCCGACGGCGGTGGCGATGCGCGCGAGGAGCGCGTCGGCGTCCTCCTGGGACACCTTCCCCTTCTCGACCTGCCGGGCGAGGTTGGTGGCGACCCGCGCCTTCCCCTTCTCGGCGAGCTCGGCCGTTCGATCGGCGAGCGTGACCCGCTTGCCAGCCGCGGCGCTCACGTGCGCGATGCCGTGGCCCATCAGGCCGGCGCCGATGACGAAGACCCGGTCGAGGCTCATGGCCGCCTAGC
>JBDTYC010000106.1:0-5503 GCA_040005815.1 Chloroflexota bacterium | reverse complement strand
GGGAGCCTTTGTATTGCCCGATCAGCGACGGCCTTCGCGCCGCGCGACCGACGAGCGACCGACCGCACGTGCGGTCTCCCATCTTGCCGTTCTGGCGCTGCTGGCCCTGACCGTCGCCGTTGGCGTCCAGGCCACTTCCGGTGGCTCGTCCGATGGCTCCTCGACGAGGAGCGCCCAGCGCGGTTTCCCCTTCGGCCTGGTGGCCGTCGCGCAGGGAGCCGACGGGGGCTCGCTGGCTCCCAAGACCGTGACGTACGACCTGCTGCCCGATCCCGAAGCTTCTCCCGACCCTCTCCTGGAACGCCGCGGGCTGGCTGAGCTCCCTGCCTACACGCCGCTCCCCACGCCGGTTGCGCCACCTCCGCCCCCGGCGGTGCCGAAGCCAAAGGCCGTGTACATCAAGCCGGCTCCGATCGTCGGCACGGGTCAGCTGGCGTGGCCGGTCCCCGGCGGCACGATCTCGCAGTACTACAGCTCGTACCACAAGGCGCTCGACATCGCGGCTCCCGCCGGCAGCACGGTGATCGCCTCCGCTGCAGGCGTCGTCACGTGGTCCGGCTGGAAGAACAACGGCGGCGGGATGGTGATCGCGATTGATCACGGCAACGGGATCATCACCGTCTACAACCACCTGGGCAGCCTGTGGGTTGCGGCCGGCGCAACCGTCGCTGCCGGGCAGGGGATCGCGGCGGTCGGCTGCACCGGGGTCTGCACCGGGCCGCACGTTCACTACGAGGTGATCGTCGACGGGGTCATCGTCAATCCCCTTCGCTACCTCTAGCCTCGTCCGTCCTCGCGGCGCTCGCCCTCGTCCCTTCCGGGCTGGCCCCGCCCGTTGCTATCATCGGTCACCGATGTTCGCTGACCAGGTTCGGATCCACGTCTCCGGCGGTGCTGGTGGCGATGGAGCCTCCTCGTTTCGACGAGAGGCGCACGTCCCTCGCGGCGGCCCCGATGGCGGGGATGGCGGCTCCGGCGGCGACATCGTGCTCGTCGTCGACGCCGGCATGACCACGCTGGGCGACCTCCGACACCATCCGCACCATCGCGCCAAGCCTGGTGGCGCCGGTGCCGGGCGCAAGGCGCACGGCAAGAACGCACGGCACGTGCTGCTGCCCGTCCCTCCGGGGACCGTGGCCCGCGTCGCGACCAGCGGCGAAGGCGCCGACGCCAGCCAGATCCTTGGCGAGCTGCTGGCCCCCGGGGAGCGGCTGGTCGTCGCCCGCGGCGGACGGGGCGGGCGCGGCAATGTGCATTTCGTGAGCTCCACCCACCAGGCACCGAAGCACGCGCAAAAGGGAGAGCCGGGCGAGTCGCACTGGGTCGAGCTCGAGCTGAAGCTGATCGCCGATATCGGCCTGGTGGGAGCCCCCAACGCCGGCAAGTCGTCATTGCTGGCCGCGCTCACCGCCGCAACGCCCGAAGTGGGCGACTACCCCTTCACCACGACCAGCCCGAACCTGGGCGTGATCGAGCTGGATGAGGAGCGGCCGGCCGTCATCGCCGACCTGCCCGGGCTGATCGAGGGCGCCAACGAAGGGCGTGGCCTGGGCCATGCATTCCTGCGCCACGCCGAGCGAACCCGCGTCCTGGTGGCCGTCGTCGACGGCGCCGCGGCCGACCCGATCGGCGAATGGCAGGCAGTCGAGACCGAGCTTCGGGAGCACGACGCGTCGCTCCTGCTGCGCCCGATGCCGATGGTCGTGACGAAGCAGGACCTGCCCGACGTCCACGCGGCGTGGCCGTCAATTCGCCGCAGGCTGCGAACCGGTGGCGCCCAGCCGCTCGCGGTCTCTGCACAGGCCGGCACGGGGCTCGTCGAGCTGCGCACGGCGCTGGCCGAGGCGCTCGACGAGGCGCAGCGTCGATCCGCCGCCGAGCCCGCGGGCGGGGTCGTGCGCCTGCATCGCTTCGATCCACTCGATGCGGGGTGGCAGGCGATCGCCGAGGCCGACGGACTTCGCGTCCGCGGCCGCCGCATCGAGACGTCCGCCGCACGGACCGACTTCAAGAACGACGAGTCCCGCGACCGCTTCCAGCGCACCTTGGAGCGCCTGGGGATCGACGCCGAGCTGCGACGACTCGGCGCGCGGAGCGGCACCATCGTCCGCATCGGCTCGATCGAGCTCGAGTGGGGGGACGAAGATTGAGGGGAGCCGCGGTGCAGAGGGTGGGCCTGCCCTTGACCGCCGCCGAGGAGCGCGTCGCCCCCGAGCAGGTTGTGCAGCCGAGGCGCAGGCCGCGGAGCAAACGAGTTGGAATCCTGGGCGGCACCTTCGACCCGCCGCACATCGGCCATCTCTGGCTCGCCACGCTGGCAGCCGACAGTCTGGACCTCGGCCACGTGTTGCTGATGCCCGCCGCACGTCCGCCGCATAAGGGCGGCTCGACGATCAGCAACGCCGCCGACCGGGTGATGATGACCCGCCTCGCCATCAGCGGCGACGTCCGGCTCGACCTCTCGCTGGTCGAGATCGAGCGTCCCGGCCCGTCCTATACCCTCGATTCGCTGGCGCAGCTGCGGACCCACCTCGGCAAGGGGGTGGGACTCGTGCTGATCATGGCCGCCGATTCCTTCGCGCAGATCGAGACCTGGCGCGATCCCGATGGGCTGCTCGAGCTCGCGGAATGGGCGGTCGGGCCACGTCCCGGAACACCGATGCCGGAGCACGTGGCGCTGCGGGAGCGCTTCGGGGCGAAGGCGGCCCGGATCCACCTCCTGGAGGGGCCATCGCTCGATCTGAGCAGTTCCGAGATCCGCTCGCGCGTGGCAGCGGGCCGCCCCATCCGGTACCTTGTGCCACGGGCCGTCGAGGAGTTGATCGACGCTCGTGGCCTGTACCGAAGGAGGCGACCATAGAGGAGCGCGCAGACGGGCCGACGGCCATCGATCCGAGCGACCTCGCCCATCGCATCGTGGACCTCGCGTCCGACAAGAAGGCGGTCGACATCGTGCTGCTGCGGACGACCGAGGTGACGACCATGGCCGACTACTTCGTCATCTGCACCGGTCGCAGCGACCGCCAGCTGCAGGCCCTGGCCAGCGCCATCATGGATGAGTTGCGCGATGACGGAATCCGCCCGCTGGGGGTTGAGGGGAAGGGCGCCGCCCGCTGGGTGCTCCTCGACTACGGCGCGGTGATCGTCCACCTCTTCGCGCCGGAGGAACGGGAGTTCTACGGGCTGGAGCGGCTGTGGAGCCACGCTGCGCAGGTCGTTCGCCTGGTCTGAGGCGGTCCCGCAGGTACTACCCGGGTACCACTCGCCGGACACCGGAGCTCCTATTGAGCGCCTTCGGGGCGCCTCCCATGCTCAGGCCATGGACGAGCACGCCACGCAGCCCGCGATCGAAAGCGATTCAGCCGATGCCTGCCGCTTCTGCGGCGGAAGCCTGCTGACCAGCGTCTTCGACACCTCGTTCCGCGACACCGCCGCCGAGGAGCGCCTCTTCTTCGCGATCCCCGGCGCGCTGTGCGTGCCGTGCCGCCAGCTGTACGTCGACCGTCAGCTGATCGGGATTCTTGGCCTCTCCGGGGCGCAGTGCACCTTCGCCATCCAGAGCGACAGGGTGCTGCGCGCGGGCGCCGTCTAGGCCGATCCGGTTAGCCGCGCGTCGGACGCGTGGCGAGCAGGTACTCCCCGAGCCACGCGACCAGGGCCGGCTCCTCCGCCATCTCGTTGGCCTTGATCGACAGGTCCGCCTCGAACAGGCCACGGAGCATCCCCTCCAACTCCGCGCTCGAGTAGCGCCGCGCCGATTCGGCGATGCGCTCGGCCATCCGAGCGTTGCCACGCCCGACCCGCTTCGTGAGCTCCTGCGGCGTCGCGCCACTCGCCGTCAGGTCGCGCGCGACGATCAGGTCGGCGATCCTCCCCTCCAGGGCGGCCATGATCTTCAGCACCGGCTGCCCCTCGCCAATGGCGCGCTCGATCGCCGCCGCCGCAGCCGCCGGCTCGCGTCGGTCGATCGCGTTCGTGATCGCGAAGATGCTGGCTGGCCGCGTGTCGGTGACGAGCGCTTCGACATCATCGGCGTTGATGGGGCGCCCATTGGCGTAGGTCGCCAGCTTCCGCAGTTCGCCGTCGGCGACGCGGGTCTGCTGACCCCGTTCGATGTCCGATTCCCACACGGCTCCGCCCACCCGCTCGGCGAGGAGGGCGGCGGCGCGCGGCTCGATGGAGACGGCGATCGCGTCCGCGTGCGCCCGGATCCAGCCCTGGAGCTGGTTGCGGCGGGGCGTGGCGAGCTCCTGCACCGTCCCGCCGCGCTCGGTAACGACCTGTGCTATCCGCTGCAGCAGCGCGGGAGGCTTGCCGGCGTCCCGAGAGGGTCGCAGCTCGGCGAGGGCGAGGGTCGCTCCGTCGGGCAGTTCCGAGATGAGCGCCAGCAGCTTGTCGGTGGCCGCGTTGGAGCGACCCGCTGCCAGGATCGGCTGATGGAGCACGACCAGGTGGGCGCCGAACATCCCGACCGTCGCCGACTCGAGCCGTGCCCGGTCGATGGCGCCCTCGTCCGGGCTGCGCTCCGGCTGGATCTCCGTTCGCTCGGCCACATCGAGGTGCGAGGCAAAGGCGGCCAGGGCCTGGTCGATGCCGAAGTCGTCATCACCATGGACGAAGAGGAGCGGCGCACTCATGGGCGGGCCGCGCTCGGTGGAGCGGCCGCGCTCCATACGGCAGCCAGCCGTGCCTCGAGCTCGTCGCTCGACAACCCCGCGGCAGTCGCCAGCTCGCCCTGCATGGCATGGGCCGGCGCGCGCGCAGCCTCGAGATCGGCTCGAACCTCGGGATACCGCCGCTCGAGGTCGTCGATCCGCTGGTCGATGGAGACGAATCCCTGCGCGACGCGGCGGTCGGCAACCGCGACCGCCACCGAGGCCCAGCCGCGCGGCGCGCGGGACGGATCGAGGAGGCAGAGGATGGGGTGCGAGGCGATCGGCTCCGACAGCTCGGCGAAGCCGCGCTCGGCCATCCAGCGTGCTGCCATCAGCCCGTGCTCGGCCCCATGGTCTCGCGTCTCCACCTTGTCGACGTCGTGGAGGAGGGCGGCGACCGCGACAATGTGCGGGTTGACGGCGACCGCGGCCGCCTCGAGCAGCCGCGCTGCCTCGGCCGCGAGCAAGCTGACGCCGCGCGCATGCGTGACGATCCCAGCTGGCAGCTCGAAGGAGGCAAGCAGGAGCTCGGCATCGGCGAGGGTGGGTACGCCCATGGGCCGATGCTACCCGCCGCTCGCGCGCCCGTGATTGCCCAGGCGACCACCGTGCGCCACGGGTCGCTCCCGACGCGACTGGTGACCCGATAGCGGACCCCGTCGCTGATCACCTCGAGGCTGCCTTCGAGATCGGTCCGATGGACGTGGAGGCCGGGGATGGCGGCCAGGTGGTCGAGGGTGACCTCGTGTGGATGGCCGTAGTCGTTGCCGATCCCTGCTGAGATGAGGGCAACCCCCGGGTGCGTGGCGGCCAGCAGCGCGGGGCCGCTGCTGGAATGTGACCCGTGG
>JBDTYC010000105.1:0-5562 GCA_040005815.1 Chloroflexota bacterium | reverse complement strand
TCCGGTCGCTGCTCGACGATCCGTACCAGACGGCCGCGGCGGATCTGGGAAAGGGGCTCCGCGCGGATCCGGGCCCCGTGCGGGCGAGACGCGCGCTCAGCACCATGCGCGCAGTCGCCTGACCGATCGGCGGGGCGACACCTGGGCCGTGGCCGGCCGGCTCGCATCGGCCGGGGGATGGCGCGCGCCACCAAAGGACGGGCTTGACGGGGGCTGGCGAACAGGCTTGCCGCCTGCCTACCGTCAGGCTCAGGGCAACGAACCGCGACCCCTCAGAGCGGCCCGATGAGGCAGGGTACGCGGACGGGCACACCTCGCCGGCCGACTGACATGGCGATCGCGCGAGCTCAGCCGATCGCAGTCACCACCCGAACGTGCCCCAACCACCCTTGAACGGGCCTACGATCCGCGCGGTGATCCAGCCCCCATAGAAGCGACCGGGCTGCGGCTCGGCGCGCTCGCCGCCGACCCAGGCCTCGTCGACCCGCCAGGCGTAGAAGGCCAGGTGGTCGCGAATGACCTCGTACCCTGGAAGCGGCTCGGGATATGACCAGCCGGCGTTGGGAATCACCTCAGCCGGCAACACGATTGAGTGATAGGTCGCCAGGCCCTTGAACTCGCACACGCTTCCGTGCTCGCTCGCTCGGAGTAGGTCGGTGCGGACGTCGGCGGGTGGCAGGTAGTAGACCGGAGCACCGGCGGTCTCGAGGACGCGAAGCGCGTTTGTCGTGTCGGCGAGGGTGATCCCGCCGTGGACTACGCGGATTCGTTCTGGCAACGGCTCGACGCGCGGCGGGCGCGGGTAGTCCCAAACCGACTCCTGACCGGGGCCAGGAACGATCCGCTCGGTGGGCGGCGGGACGGAACCCGCGAAGACGCGCGTCCGGCCGATGAGACGGCGGGGTGGGGTTTGGCTGCTCATGCGGGTCCTGTCATCCGGTGCGGGGGTTTGTTACGGGCCCAGCGATCTCGCGCCTCGAGAAGGGTCCGAGCGCGATCGGCGGCCGCGTGACGGTCCATCCCGAGGAGGCGCGCGTGGCGGACGAGGAGGTCGAAGCCGGTCGCCCCCGCGTCCACCCCGGTTTCCTGGAGCGCGACACCGATCACGCGGCGAACCGCGTCCGAAACAGCAGCGTGGCCAGGACGCCGATCGTCGTTGACTTCCCCGATCCGTTCGGGCCAAGGAGCGCGTAGATCTCACCGGGCCGGACCTCGAACGAGAGGCCATCAACGGCGGGCGCAGCCGACAGGGTGTATCGCTTGACGAGATCGTCGACGACGATCCCTCGCGATGTGTCGTTCAACGTGATATGGCTCTCTTCTATCTCGATAATTGAGAGACATTCACCGTTCGCACGATCCGGACAGCCGGATTGGTCGAAGACGAGACGAGATGAATGATGAGCTCGAGATCAGGACAGGGCAACCCCGCTCGTGGGCGCGCTGCTCGCGGTCCTGTGCGCCGCTGACATGCTGGCGCGCGAGATGCCCTGGATGAGCTCTTCGACGTAGGGGGCGTTCGCTTCGATGCCCATACCGGTCATCGCGGAGTCGCCGAGAGGGCCGTCAACCGGTCTCGTCGGCGCCCAATCGCCTCAACTAGAATGGAGGACGCCGAGCGGGAGTAACTCAGCTGGCAGAGTGTCTGCTTCCCAAGCAGAATGTCGCGGGTTCGAATCCCGTCTCCCGCTCCAGACCTCCCCCTGCCGTCACCCCATCACGGCCCGCGGCAGCATCGTCGCCAGGCGCCGCAGGCTGGGATTCGCCTCGAACTTGACCAGCATCGGTGCCAGCCGCTGCGCGGTGCGGTGGGAGGCGAACCAGATAGGCTTCGGCCAGGCTCGGAACGGCGCACGAACCACGGTCTTCTCGACCCGCGAGAACATCAGGGTGTTGTGCACGACGTCGGTCCCCGAGCGGATGTCGTTGCGCGCATGCCCGGGGAAGGCGCCCCACGGCGTGACGCCCAGCGCGAAGCCAAGGGCCGACCAGTGGTTGATCGCGATCGTGCCATATCGCAGTTCCGCCACCGCCTTCTCGACCGCGGACCGCACTTCGGGGTCGAACATCGAGCGTGGATCGACGATGAGCGTGGCGTTCAGCGACCCCCACAGCGAGTCGTTGGCGAAGGCGACCGCTCGAACCAGGTAATCGGAGAGGTCCGAGGAAGGGAGCGGCAGCTCCCCAAAGACTCCGCAGAAGGCCTCGGTGGTGAAGCACGGCTCGTCGCGGGCGTTCGGGTCCAGATCGGTGATCAGGGCCCACGGCAGACGCCCATCGGCTCGGTCCCCGTACAGCTCCGCCTCGGGGTGGGCACCCATGAACTCGTCGAATCGATGCTCGGCGCCGGGGTAGTACGCCAGACGTACCGGGGTGGCGAGCAGGCGGGCGCGAACGGCATTCAAGAAGCGGTGCCGCAGGCGCCAGCCGGCGGGGGTGATGACCACGCGCGGCGTGGTGCAGTTGAAGCCCGCGTTGTTGGTGAGCATGGTCGCCAGGTTGTCGGCCTGGTAGTCGATCTCGGCCTCGGTCCAGCGTCCGGGCACCACGATCACGGGAGTGAGGTTGCCCAGCTCGGCGCTGAAGGGCTTGGCCAGGATCGGCTCGTCCCGGATGCGTCGCGCCTCGCCATCGGCGCCGGGCCCGAACACGATCGTCTCGTAGGTCCGATACGAGCCGGTGATATGCAGCTCATCTACCGCGTCATGAGCCGATAGGTAGGCCCCCTCGGCGGCTCCACCCTGCACGATGCGAAGGTAGCCCGCGCGAATGAGCGAGGCCATCCCGGCCTCGAGGATCGGCCCTAGGACTGCCTGGGTCGGGTGCATCTTGAGGATCACCACGCGGTTGGCCACGAAGAGCTTGTAGAGGGCGTCGAGCGGGGCGATGGCCGAGATGTTGCCACCGCCCAGTACGAGGCAGACGCCGCCCGCATCCGGCTCGCGATAGGCTATCGCCTGGGTCAGTGGCAGGTCCGCCGCGGTTAGGCCTGGTTGCATCCACACATCGGCAGTGAGGCCCCGGTACATGACCCGATCGAATGTATCGAAGGGCACGACCCGGGCCGAGACGCGCCCGTCGGGGAGGGTGGTGACGCCGCAAGGGATGCGGGGCGCCTGGCCCCGAGCGATGTCCCGCAGCGAGGAGCCGAGCAGCCGCAGGGTGCGCAGGGTGATGTACGGACCGGCGAGCTCCTCCTCGGCCGCCTCGAGACCCCCCAGCCCCTCGAGCGCGGCGATCGCGGCCGTCCAGTCCGGAGCAACCCGCGCGATATCGCGCCGCAACTCGGCGATCAGGCGCAGCCGGTCACCTGGGGAGACCGCGACCCAATCCGCGCGGCGCGTCTGCAGCTCGCCGACGGCGCGGTCGAGGCTCGGATGGATGATGGCTCGGTCCCCGCCGCATGGAGTTGGTTGCTACCGATGCTAGCGACGGCCTGCGGGGCGTGCATCGTCCCGAACGGATCGGCCGACCCTGAGCTGCTTCCCGGCCCGGGCATTTTTGGTCTCCCCACCGGGGCGTACTTCTGGTGCATGGCCCTTGGACCGTGTCGCGCGTACGTTGCAGCCCGATCGGATCGACACGACCCAGGAGGGCAGTGGCAATCGTTCGGCGCGTGGCAATTACTGTGGCGATCCTCGTCAACCTGGCGGCCACCGCGGCCGTCTGGGGTGCAGGGTCATGCCCCCCGGCCCACGAGCTCCTGCTTAGTGCCGGCACCGCATCGCCCTCCAGCGGCACGACAGCAACCGTCTTCACCTTCTCGGTGACGTATGCCGACACCAAGGGATGCCCGCCGAACTGGGTTCGCGTGACCGTCGCCGGTGTCGACGTGTTCGATATGAGCGGGAGCGGCACCAGCTACGGGACCGGCGTGGTCTTCACGCGAGCGATGACGCTCCCTGTTGGCACGCACACCTACTCGTTCGCCGCGAACAGCGGTGACCCCGGTGGGCGCAAGACCGCCGGCCTCGTCGCGGTCACTCCGCCGTCCGTCACCGTCACGATTCCCGCCACCCCACCGCCGACGCCGATGCCCACGCCGATGCCGACAGCGGTCCCAACGCCTGTGCCGACCCCTGTGCCGACAGCCGCCCCGACCTCTGCTCCAACACCACCCAGCGGATCGACGGCCGCTCCGCAGAGCACGCCGGCCACCGTCCCAGGCTCCACCGGCCAGGGGACCTCGCCGTCCGTTGGCGGCGGTGGGGTGGGTGGTCCCGCGGCGAGCGCAGGCGCCAGCGAGGCTCAGGTCCCCGCACCCGCGGCCTCGAGCGATGAAGGCGCAGCTCCCGCGATTGTCACGCCGACCGATCGGATGGATTCCTTCGCCCTGGTCGTGGGCGGGTGGGCGACGGCTACCGCGGGCGGGCTGGCCCTATTCCTTTTCCTCGCTCCGAGACGCCGCCGGGAGGACGAGCCTGCGATGGTCACGCCCGACGCCGCGATGGACACCCTCGAGGTCCCGGTTCCGCCGCCACCTCGGCCTCTTCCCCAGTCCGCCGTGGTCCCGCCCGACGAGGTCGGCGTGCCGCGCTGGCTACGGCCGTCGGTCCGGGCCGCCCGTCAGGGGCAGCTCGGCCGCTCCCAGAAGGTCGAAGACTCCTAAGGGCGCTGCGGTGAACCACCGCCGCTGGCTGCTCCCAGGCCGGCGACCCATCCCCGTCCACCGAGTCCTTGCCGAGCCCGAGGCTCGCTCCGCTGGCACGCCACCGTACGCCGGCATCCGCTACCGTGCGGCGGTGAGCTGATCGCCGCTACCATGTGCCGAACACCTGCCTCGGGCGCACCACCGGTCTGTGCGCCCGCTTCGTCCCTCGCAGAGGAGACCACCGCACCTGATGAGCACGCTCGCTGAGCGACCCACCGCCAATGCGCCGATGGGCCCGCACGGACACCGCCTCCCACCCGCCCGGACCCTGCTCTACAACCCATCGGCGGAGGAGCTGCAGTCGCTCACCAGCCGCATGCCGCAGGCGCGCCGCACCAGCTTCGACAACTACAACGTCCAGACCAGGGTCGTCAGTCGTTCGAAAGAGTCGACCTACCTGGTGACCGATGACCCTGCAGAGACGACCGGCAAGGCCATCTCGCGGGCCGAGGGGGCGCGCATAGCTGCGATCCAGGACGCCTACGTGGCCGGGACCGAGATGCTCGTCATCGACGGCTACCTGGGCAACGACGCGGACCAACGATCACGTGTCCGCCTCTACATCGAGGAGGCCAACGCCAATATTGCGGGAATGCAGCAGCAGCTCTACTTCCCGCCCGATGCGCCGCCGGACGAGTGGGATCCGGAGCTCTCGCTCATCTACACCCCGAACCTGCCGATGCCCGACTACCCCGACGATCGCCTCATCGCGGTCGACCTCGAGGCGGGCGTGACGCGAATCATGAACTCCGACTACTTCGGCGAGTCGAAGAAGGGCGGCCTGCGCATGTGGAATGCCCTCGTCTACGAGCGCGGCGGCCTCGCCATGCACGCCGGTTGCAAGGTCGTCCCCACTGACGCCGGCGAGCGGACGATGCTGATCATCGGCCTCTCGGGGACCGGCAAGACGA
>JBDTYC010000104.1:0-5795 GCA_040005815.1 Chloroflexota bacterium | reverse complement strand
TCGGCACGCTCTCGATCTGCGTGGCGGACGGCTGGCGCGAGGTGGGGATCGGCTCCGGCCTGGTCGAGGCCGCCAAGGACTGGGCGGGCCAGCGCGGCCTGGCCAAGGTGGCCCTGGGCGTCTTCCCGGACAATGCCCGCGCCATCGCCGTGTACGAGCATGCCGGCTTCGTGCGCGAGGGGCTGCGCCGCCGTCAATATCGCATCCCCGGTGGCGAGTTCCGCGACGAGCTGCTGATGGCCTGGTTCCCGGATGAAGGAGCACCCGCATGACCGAGCGCACCGAGCGGTTCGACCCCCGGACCTACGAGGCCGGCTGGCGCGAACGGTGGGCCGCCGACGACATCTATCGGGCCGATGACGACGACCCGCGCGAGAAGCACTACCTGCTGACCATGTACCCGTACCCGTCGGGCGACCTGCACATCGGCCACTGGTACGCGGCGACGGGGCCGGACATCGTCGCCCGCATGCGTCGCATGCAGGGCATGAATGTCATGTTCCCGATGGGCTTCGACTCGTTCGGCCTTCCGGCGGAGAACGCCGCGATCGACCGGGGCGCGCATCCGTGGGAGTGGACCGAGCAGAACGTCGAGCGGATGCGGACCCAGTTCCGCTCGATGGGCTGCATGTTCGACTGGTCGCGCGAGGTGGTGAGCAGCGACCCGGCCTACTACCGCTGGACGCAGTGGCTCTTCGTCCAGTTCTTCAAGGCCGGGCTGGCGTATCGGGCCATGGCGCCCGTGGACTGGTGCCCCAAGGACCAGGTGGTGCTGGCGCGCGAGCAGGTCGAGGGCGCCGATCGCCATTGCTGGCGCTGCGGGACACCGGTCATCAAGCGCGACCTGGAGCAGTGGTTCTTCCGCACCACCCGCTATGCCGATGAGCTGCTGGACTTCTCGGAAATCGACTGGCCGGAGCCGATCCGCCTGATGCAGACGAACTGGATCGGTCGCAGCGAGGGCGCCGAGGTCCACTTCGCCGTGGAGGCCGATGCGGCGGAGCCGATCCGCGTCTTCACGACCCGCCCGGACACCATCTTCGGGGCGACCTTCATGGTGCTCGCCCCAGAGCACGCCGCGGTGTCGGCGCTGACCGGCGACGAGCAGCGCGCTGAGGTCGAGGCCTACGCGGCCGCGGCACGCCGCGAGACCGAGATCGAGCGGATGGGCACCGAGCGCGAGCGGAGCGGGGTCTTTATCGGCGCCCATGCGGTCAACCCGATGACCGAGGAGCGGATTCCGATCTGGGTCGCCGACTATGTGCTGCCCGGATACGGGACTGGCGCGGTCATGGGCGTGCCCGCCCACGACGACCGCGACTTCGCGTTCGCGAAGCGCTACGACCTGCCGATCCGCTTCGTCATCCAGCCACGCGGCGGCGCAGCCCCCGAGGACGGAGCCTTCCTGCCGCACACCGAGGACGAAGTGCTGATCGACTCCGGCGACTTCACCGGCATGGCCGCTTCGGATGCGATCGCGGCGATCACCGAGGAGCTCGCTGAGCGCGGCCAGGGCGAGGCGGCGATCACGTACCGCATCCGTGACTGGCTGATCAGCCGGCAGCGCTACTGGGGCGCGCCGATCCCGATCGTGTACTGCGACGAGCATGGCCCGCAGCCGGTGCCGGAGGACCAGCTGCCGGTGCTGCTGCCGCGAGACGTCGACTTCGCGCCGACCGCGGTCAGCCCCCTGCAGTCGCACGCGGAGTTCCTGGCCGCGTCCTGCCCGCTCTGTGGCAAGCCGGCTCGACGCGAGACCGACACGATGGACACCTTCGTCGACTCCTCCTGGTATTTCCTCCGCTACTGCTCGCCGCACGATGAGACGCAGGCCTGGGACCCAGTGGCGGTCATGCAGTGGATGCCGGTCGACCTGTACACCGGCGGCGCGGAGCACGCGGTCCTGCACTTTCTGTATGCCCGCTTCTTCGTGAAGGCCCTGCGCGACATGCACCACCTGGACTTCGACGAACCCTTTAGGGCGGTGCGCAACCAGGGCCAGATCCTGGGCGCCGATCACCACCGCATGAGCAAGTCGCGCGGCAACGTCGTCAACCCGGACGACCTGACCTCGCGCTTCGGCTCGGACACGGTGCGCTGCTTCCTGATGTTCATCGGGCCCTGGGACCAGGGCGGGCCGTGGAATCCCTCGAGCATCGAGGGGGTGCATCGGTTCCTCGGTCGCGTCTGGTCGGTCGCCCAGGCGGCACCCGAGGTGGTGGCGGCCGTCGAGGACGGCGGCCGCGCGCTGCGGCAGGCGACGCATCGGGCCATCAAGGAGGTTGGCGAGGACTACGCGGAGTTCCACTTCAACACCGCGCTCTCCAAGCTGATGCAGCTGACCAATGCGTTGGGCGCGGCGCGGGACGACGGCCTGGCCGGAACCGATGCGTATGCCGAGGCGGTCGACACGCTGCTCCTGCTACTCGCACCGATGGCGCCGCACATCACCGAGGAGCTGTGGTCGCGGCGGGGCGAGCCGTACAGCATCCACCAGCAGGCGTGGCCGACCTTCGACCCCGCGCTGGTCGTCTCGGAGGTGATCGAGCTGCCGGTGCAGGTCGACGGGAAGCTGCGAGACAAGCTGACGGTTGCGCCCGATACCGCACCCGAAGAGATCGAGCGTCGGGCGCTGGCCAGCGAGCGGGTTCAGGCCTACCTGAAGGGGAAAGCGCCACGCAAGGTCGTCCAGATCCCCGGGCGGCTGGTCAATATCGTCACGCCCGAGGAGTAGCTGACCCGCCCACGGTGAGCAGACGGTAAGTCGCGGGTAAGCCCGCCACCGGTAGGCTGCGCGTCCTGTTTCCGGAGCCCGGGGTCGAGTGCCCGGATGCCGGGCTTCGGACAGGTCCACCCTCCGCTCGCCTCCCGCGACGGGAGGAGCCAGTGTCCATCGCGGACCGGATCGCCATCGGTGCCCTGGCCATCGCGCTCCTCGCGCTCGGGCTGGGTGGCTGGCTGATCGTCTCGTCGGGGGCGCCGCAGCCGGTCGCCGACGTGCTCGATCCCTTTGGGGATGCATCGGTCTCGCCGCTGCCAGCCGCCCCGGCCGTTCTCGTCGTCGATGTTGAAGGGGCGGTCCTGCGGCCGGGCATCATCGAGCTGCCCGACGGGTCGCGCGTGGCGGACGCCGTGGCGGCTGCCGGGGGCTACTCGGCGGAGGTTGACCTCGCAGCCGCGGCGGCGCAGGTGAACCTGGCTGCGGCGCTGCGCGACGGGCAGCAGATCGTGGTGCCGCTCATCGGCGCCCTCGCGGGCGGCGGGTCCACGATCGGCGGTGGAGGCCTCCTCGACCTGAACAAGGCGAGCGCCGAGGAGCTGGATGCGCTGCCGGGGATCGGTCCCGTCACGGTCGAGAAGATCGTCGCCGCGCGGAGCGAGCAGCCCTTCACCTCGCTCGACGAGATGGTCACGCGCAAGGTCCTCACCAACGCCCAGGTGGCCAAGATCCGCGACCTCGTCACGCTCGACTGACGCTAGCCAGGACCCTCGTGCCGACTCGCCTGGCGCTCCCCGCGACCCTCGTTGGCCTATGTGTGGGGATTCTCGGCGCCGACGGGCACGCCTCCGCCGCTGCGCTGGGGGGTGTGGCCCTGACCGCCGTCCTTGGGGTGGTCCTCCTGATGTTCGGGCGGGCGGGCGCGGGGCTCGCCTGCATCGCCCTGGGGCTCGGCCTGCTCCTCGGGACGTGGCGCGGGACGGCACTTGCCCTGCCATCGGGCCCCGACAGCGTTGCCGGCCTGATCGACCGCGGTGAGGTCGAGCTCGCAGGGATCGTTGCCGACGATCCACGGCCGCGCGGAACGTCGCAGCAAGTTGTGCTCGACTCGCTGATCGCCCGGCTGCGAGGCGTGGCGCACCCCGTCCGCGGCCGGCTGCTGGTGACCGTGCCGCGGGTGCTGTCCCTTGTCATTGGCCAGGGAGTCGTCCTGACCGCGGCCATCGAAGCGCCCGCGGCGTTCGACGGGTTCGACTACCCCGCCTATCTTGCTCGCCAGGGGATCGCCGGCCTGGTCCGAGCTCGAGGGGCGCAAATCCTTGATGCTCCGCCGCGGGCGGGGCCAGTAGAGATGGCGGCCGCGGCGAGACGCTGGCTGCTCGGCGGCCTGAACGAGATGGTGCCGGAGCCTGAGGCCGCCCTGGGCGCCGGCATCCTGCTCGGCGTCCGATCGAGCATCGCCCCCGAGGTGGCCGACGCCTTCGCGATCGCGGGCCTGACCCACGTGGTCGCGATCTCGGGCTGGAACATCGCCATCGTGGCCGCCATCGTCGGGGCCTTGCTGCGGCCGCTCGAGGAGCGGCGCGGCGGCCGCTGGCTCGCACCGGGCGCTGCAACAGCCACGATCGTCGGGTACGTGGTGCTGACCGGCGCGTCGCCGTCGGTCGTGCGGGCCGCGCTGATGGCCGGGGCCATGATGGTCGCCCGATTCGGAGGCTCGAGGGCGCACGCCGCCTCCGCGCTCTGTCTGGCGGCGGTGGTCATGCTCATCGCGGCGCCATCGGTGCTGTGGGACGTCGGCTTTCAACTGTCCGCGCTGGCGACCGCGGGGCTGATCCTGTTTGGGGCTTCGATCGAGCGACGGCTCGCCAGTTGGCCCGTTTGGCTGCGGGAACCAGTCGCGCTCACCATGGCCGCGCAGCTCACTACCCTGCCGGTCGTGGTCGGCAGTTTCGGGCGGCTCTCGCTGGTGGCGCCACTCGCCAATGTCGTGGTCGTTCCCCTTGTGCCGCTTGTCATGCTGCTGTGCGCGATCGCCGCACCACTGGGGGCGATTGCGGCCGTCATCCAGATCGCCCCACTCACAGATCTCCTGCGATGGGGCATCGGTGGCGGCGCCTGGCTGCTCTTGCGCGCCATGATCGTTGCCGGGCAGACCGCTGCGGCGATCCCCTTCGCGGCGGTGCCCGTCACCGCGCCCGCCTGGCTGGCGCTGGCCTGGTATCCGGCCCTGGGCCTCGCCTGGCAGCGTCTCGCGCGGCGAGCACCTTCGCTTTCGGAGCCGGACGCGACGGACGCGCTGCTCCCGCTCCGTACCGTTCGGAGGCGGTCGCCGTGGCTCGAGGATGGCATCGCCCTCGCGCGGGCAGCTCTCCGGCGGATGGCAAGTCCCCTCGTCGGGCTCATCTGCGCCGGCGCGCTCATCGTGGCGCTGACGCTCGCGACCCTCCCCGACGGTCTCCTCCACCTCGTCGCGCTGGACGTGGGACAAGGCGACGCCATCCTGGTGACTGCGCCGTCAGGGGCCACGATGCTGGTCGACGGCGGTCCCGATCCCGACCTCCTGCTTCGACGACTCGGCGAACGCCTGCCGTGGTGGCATCGGCGGATCGACATCATGATCCTGACCCATCCGCACGAGGACCACGTCGCCGGCCTGGTGGCGGCGCTGGAGCGCTACCACGTGGGGCGCATCCTCGATGGTGGCCGGCCGTACGAAAACCCGACCTATCCGCGCTTCGTGCTCGATGCCCGTCAACAGCCGGGTGGACAGCTCGCGGCTGCTCGCGCGGGCATGACGTTGCGCCTGGATCCAGTGACAACGGTCACCCTCCTGTATCCGAGCGCTGCGGACGTGGCCCTTCCCCTGCCCGAAGGGGACATCAACAACGCGTCAGTCGTCGCGTTGCTGCGCAGCGGCGGCTTCAGCGCCCTGCTCACGGGCGACGCGGAGATCCCCGTCGAGGCGTTGCTGGCGGAACGGGGCCTCCTGACGCGGATCGACGTGCTGAAGGTTGGCCACCACGGGTCACATTCCAGCAGCGGCCCCGCGCTGCTGGCCGCCACGCACCCGGGG
>JBDTYC010000103.1:0-5795 GCA_040005815.1 Chloroflexota bacterium | reverse complement strand
AGCCCCGAGGTCGCGATCCTCTCGATGGAGGCGATCGTCAAGCGCCCGGTGGTGATCAGCGTCGAGGGCGAGGACGTCATCACTGTTCGACCGATCATGAACATGACCTGCTCATTCGACCATCGCGTCCTCGACGGAGCGCAGGTCGGCAACTTCCTGGCCGATGTCCGCAAGCGACTCGAGGGTTGGGACCCGGCCACGCCAATCGGCTGACGCTTCCCTTGATCTCTCCCCTGGCTCCCACAAGTGGGGCTTGTCTATCAGCGCATCTGTGGGGATTCAGGAGGCTTCCCGGCCGTTTCGCGCGCATCTGCACCAGTGCCAGTTGTATCGGTGCGCGTCTGACCGGGAATCAGACGGGAAATGCGTGGATGCACAAGTGGGCCTAGTAGGCAGCCCATGAGCGAGGCAACAGCCTTCGGTTGCAAGCTACGCGGCTATCCCGGAGCTCCGGCCGTCACTGAGCTGGATCGCGAGCCAGGTGAGGACAGCAGGGATCAGATACCAGCCGCCCTCAAAGGCCAACAGAAACAGGATCGGCAAAAGACCAACGGCGATCACGATACGCTGGCTCCGCGTTGTCGTGACTGAGCGGCTCATTACCCAGATCACCACGAGCACCACCAACCAAGCGAGGACCAGCGGCCACACCGTGAAGCGGCTCACGCCGAGGAGCAAGGCCAGGGCGACGAGCGCGAGGAGCCAGGGAATCGTCCGGATGGTCACTCGCTGATCCTACTGGGGTGAGATGTGGCGGTCACGCGACATCGCTACGCTGGACGCTTCTCCCGGTACGCCGTCATGAGCCGATCCGCCTCTGGCGGTGGCAGGTGACGCACGACCTCGCGCATCGTCACCCCGGATGCCCGGTTCGTCCGAGGCGAAATCCACGCAATCACCTCCGCCTGACGCCGCTTGCCAGCCTCGCGCAGCACCCAGCCGATGGCCTTCCGGATGAAGAACTCCTTCTCGTCGAGCATCGGATCGGCCCGTCGCAGGAATGGCGCCATCTCCCCTCCGGCGCGCAGCGGACGGAGCTCCGCCAGGAGCGATGAGCGGCGGATCCAGAAGTCGGGATCGGTGGCCCATCGGTCCAGCACGGGGGTGACCCTGACCGGTGAGGCGGCCAGGATGCCGCCGACCACATCGGCCGCAAGCCCGTCGACCAGCGCCCAGGTGCGTGACTCCCGCAGGAGACGCTCGATCAACGGCAGGTCCGCCCGGGTCGGCAGCCGCGGATGGAGTTCGAGCAGCGCCACCGCGGCCATTCGTCGCTCGTGCAGCGGCTCGGCCCAGAGTGCCTCGACCACCGCCATCAGCGTGTCGTGCGTGAGCCTCGTTCCCTTCGAGAACGCCTGGACCACCCTGCGAATCTCCCAGACCGATGCGCCCAGGAACGCGAGGTCGCTCTTCAGGTAGGCCTTCTCCTGCACCGCGCGCTCCGGTCGCGCGAAGGCGCGCAGCTCAAGGGTGAGCAGGTCGGCCAGATCTCGGGCGTCCACGGGCAGAGTCTATTGGGGTCGGGGCCTGGGGACGCATGCCAGCGAGGGTGACCGCCACAAGGCGCCTGACGGCAGCCTTTGACGGCAGGCTTCTCGCTCCGCTGAGCGCGTGGAGGCAGTAATTCGCGAGCTCATCGGGCGCGAGGTCGCTCCGGACGTCGCCGGCCGACACGGCTTCGACCAGCAGCTCTCCGATCATCTGGCAAAGGTGCCCTTCGGCTCGCGCGAGGTGCTGATCTCGATGCAGAAACGCGGCGAGTTCGGTGTCGTGGTGCTCGCGGGATTGGTGAGAGATGAGGGCGTATGCCTCCAGCACCGCCTGGAGGCGCGCGCTCGCGTTTCCAGCACGTTTGCGGACGTCCGCCAAGAGCTCCAGGTGGGCGCCGATCTGACGTTCATGCCACGCAATCAGGATGGCCTCCACGTCGGGGAAGTACTTGTACAGCGTCGCGCGCCCGATGCCTGTCTCCTCTGCGATCTGCGACATCGTCACCGACAGCAGCCCGCGCTCGGCGAGGGCGGCGGCGCTGTCCAGGATCGCATCTCGCACCTCCTGCCGGTGGGTTGCGATCGTGTCGGTCCAGAGCTTCGGCATGCCGACAGTATACATTCTGTCTCGATGGACACGGAATGAGTTGACTATGACATAGTGTATCCATCAAGATGAGGCCGGACATCAGCACTCGAAAGGACACGGAGATGGATGACTCGCCCAAGGACCGGCCGAGGACACCACGATGGGTGTGGGTGCTCGGGATCGTCGCGCTCATCCTGATATTGGCGGCAGTCGCACAGCTCGTCTTCGGTATCAGGCACGGGCCTGGCATGCACGGGATCTGATGAACAGGCAGTGAGATCGAGAATCATGGGGGCCGGCCTCCGCAAGCTGGCGTTGGCCGCCCACCTCACCTGCTCGGTAGGATGGCTGGGCGCGGTGGCCGCCTACCTGACCCTGGACCTGACCGTTGCGACCGCGCAGAAGCCTCAGGTGCTGCGCGCCGCGTGGGTAGCCATGGGCCTGGTGACCTCGTGGGCCATCGTCCCGTTGGCGTTCGCCTCGCTGCTGACCGGACTGGTCATGGCTGTCGGGACCAGATGGGGCCTGTTCCGGCATTGGTGGGTCCTGATTTCGCTGATGCTCACGCTGGGCGCCACTCTCGTCCTCCTGCAGGAGGCTGGGGTGATCACCCACGCTGCAGCGATCGCGGCTGATCCAACCACGTCCGATGTCGAACTCCGCGCACTGCCGCCAACCTTGCCCCATTCACTGGGCGGTCTGGCAGTGCTACTCACGATCCAGGTTCTCAACGTGTACAAGCCGCAGGGTTTGACCCCGTACGGGTGGCGGAAACAGGAGGCGGAGCGCTCAGTTGCGAGGCACGATGCGGTCACGCAACGGGGCGCAGGCGAAGACCTCGCAGAAGCTGGGCGTTCGCCGCGACGATGATCGTGGACGCGCTCATTGCGACCGCACCAAGGCTCATCGGCAGGATGAAGCCGACCGGCGCCAGCAGGCCGGCCGCCACAGGAATCGCAAGCGCGTTATAGCCGGTCGCCCAGACCAGGTTCTGAACCATCTTGCGGTAGGTCGCGCGGGACAGCTCAATGGCCCCGACGACATCCCGCGGATCATCGCGCACCAACACGATGCCCGCCGACTCGACTGCCACATCGGTTCCTGCACCGATCGCGATGCCGACATCCGCCTGGGCCAGCGCCGGGGCGTCGTTCACGCCGTCTCCCACCATCGCCACTCTGGCCCCATCGGCCTGGAAACTCCGCACCGCCTCGGCCTTGTCGGCAGGCAGGACCTGGGCGCGCACCTCGTCGATGCCAATCCGCGCAGCCACCGAATCGGCAACCGCCTGGGCGTCGCCCGTAATCATCGCTACCCGCACCCCCAGCGCATGGAGACTCTTGACCGCCGCGATCGACTCGGGTCGGATCTCATCCTCTGCGCCCAGTGCGCCGATCACCTCGCCGTCGCGCACCACGTACAGCACGGTCTGCCCGGCCGCCCCCCAGCCCTCGACCCGGCTCCGCACCTCGCTGGGCATCCTGAGCTCGAGGTCAGCAAGCAGGCGTGGGCCGCCGACGCGGACCACCGAGCCCGCAACGCGGGCCTTCGCCCCGACACCTGCGACGGCTTCGAACTCTGAAGCCTCCGGCACCACCACTCCGCGAGCACGGCCGGCCTGTACGATCGCCCTAGCCAACGGGTGCTCGCTGTCCGCCTCGACGGCGGCCGCCAGGCCCAGCACGCTCGCCTCGTCTTGTCCCGCCGCGGAGACAACCTCGGTGAGAACGGGTTCTCCACGAGTCAGGGTGCCGGTCTTGTCGAAGATGACGATCGCCAAATCTTTCGCCCGCTCGAGCGCCAATCGGTCCTTGACCAGCAGCCCGTTGCGCGCACCGAGCGTGGTGCTGATCGCGATCACAAGTGGGATGGCGAGTCCCAGGGCATGGGGGCAGGCGATGACGAGCACCGTGGCGGTACGGATGAGCGCCTCTTCCGGGTTGCCGAGCACGGTCCATATCACCAGCGTGATGACGCCGGCCACGAGTGCGACGTAGAACAGGATCGCCGCCGCGCGATCGGCGAGCGCCTGAGCTCGGGAGTTGGACGCCTGCGCCTCCGCCACCAGCCGCATGATCCCCGACAGGGCGGTCTCGTCCCCGACCGCCGTCACCCTGACTCGCAGGCTCGAACCGGCGACGACAGTGCCGGCGATGACCGGGTCTCCCTCCCGCTTCGTCACCGCGCGGGACTCACCGCTGATCATGCTCTCGTCGACCTCCGCGCTCCCCTCCACGATCTCGCCGTCGGCCGGTACCCGTCCTCCCGGCCGGACGAGGACGACGTCGCTGGTATGGAGCTCATTGGTCCGGGTGGTCTCGACACCGCTCTCGGTCACGCGCTCGGCCGTATCGGGGATCAGCTCGGCCAGCGCACTGAGGGCGCCGCGCGCCTGACCAATCGCCCGCATCTCCAGCCAGTGGCCCAGGCTCATGACGGTGATCAGCGTCGCCAGCTCCCACCACACGTCGACCTCGAAGACGCCCAACGTGGCCGCCCAGCTGGCGGTGAACGCGACCGCGATCGCCAGGCTGATCAGGGTCATCATCCCGGGCTGGCGGTCTCGGAGCTCAGATCGCGCGCCCCTGAGGAAGACGAGGCCGCCGTACGCGAAGACAACGGTCCCCAATATCGCGGGGATCCATTCGGAGGCGGGGAACGACGGCGCCGTATAGCCGAGCCAGTCCTGGACCTCGCGGCTCCAGATGACGACGGGAATGGTCAGCAGCAACACGACCCAGAACTGCCGTCGAAACACGTCAGGATCGTGCCCGGCGTGCTTGTCGTGCCTTGCATGCGGTGTCGTGCCCATGGGAATCTCGTGCGCGGCCTGCATGTCATGCGAATCGTGATTCATGGGTTCTCCCGGCGCAGTTCAGTGTGCCCAAGAATGCGGCTCAGGATTGCGAATCCCTCGGGGGTGCCGGGCCATCGTCGGCGTAGCTCCTCCAAGCCGAGCCGCCGCTCTACATAGCGAAGGACGAGTACGGCGACGACCACGTCATCGAGCGGACCGAGGACCGGAATGAACTCCGGGATGAGGTCGATGGGGCTGATCAGCCAGGCGAGCAGCCCAATGAGAGCGACCCGGACGCGGAACGGTACGCCTCGATCGCCGACGAGGCCACGCACCAGCCGGAGCAGGTCAGGAACGAGCCGGATGAGTTCGCCGAGGCTCGTGTCGCGCGGTCGAAACACCCATAGCATCGCGATCAGCGCCGCCCAGACCAGGAGGAGGCCCAGCCCGATACCACCGACGGTCCGCCAATCCATGCCCATACCTTGGCAGGTCCCGACCTCTGATGTGTCCGGTTGGCCTTCCGGAAACCGAGCTGCTTTCCAGTTGAGCCACGATTGGCGTTGCCTTCGGTAGACTCCGCACATGGCAGTCGATCCGCAGCGTGACTTCTCCGGCCTGGGTGAGCTCTCCGTGCTCAACGAGCCGACGGGACACCACTCCCCCTCCGAGGTGATGTACCCCGGCGGCCCCGGCCTGGACGCTGGTGGACTCTTCCCCGGCGACCCGATTCCCGAGAACGCCGGCCCCGGCGGACGACGGCCGGAGTGGCTGAAGGTCAGGATCGGCTCAGGCGAGACCTACGCCCAGGTCAGCCGCCTCATGCGTTCCCAGGCGCTGAACACGGTCTGCGAAGAGGCCCGATGCCCGAACCAGGGCGAGTGCTGGGCGCTCGGCACCGCCACCTTCATGGTGCTGG